>NZ_JBZRPK010000445.1:0-4742 GCF_058382125.1 Haloferax sp. s1 | reverse complement strand
CTATTGAGGCCGACAGGGCGTTTCCGGCGACGACGACGGACGCGCTCTCGGACGGTCTCTCGGGAGAGGCGACAATCGAGTCGGTCGTCGGCGACGGGCGACGTTCGTACGACGTGACGTACCGCGCTCGCGGCCCGGCGACGATTGGCCCGGTGACTATCGTCGCACACGACCTCTTCAGCCTGTTCTCGAAGTCCTTCACTGTCGGCGAAACGACCGAGGTACTCGTTTTTCCCCGCGTTCGGTCGCTCACCGCGACGGCTCGGCGCAACCTCTCGGCGCTCGTTACGCGCCAACTAACCGACGACCGCGACGAGTTCGACCGTCTCCGCGAGTACGTTCCGGGCGACTCGCTCCGCGATATCCACTGGAAATCGAGCGCCAAATCGGGCGACCTCGTGGTGAAGGCGTACAACGACCGCGCTGCATCCGACGCAGTGGCCGTCTCGGTCGGCACGTCGGACGGCTACGAAGACGATGTGGCTGAGGCGGCCGCGACGCTCTGTTGTTCACTCCTCGATGTGGGCATCCCGGTCCGTCTCACGACGCCCGCTGGCATCGTCGATGCGGCACCCGGCGACGGACGGCGTATCCTCGCTCACCTCTCGCGGATGCGGACGGGCGTGGTCCCGGACGAGACCGCTGAAGTCGTCGTCCGCGGTGACGCCGGACGGACACACGTGCGGATTGCCGGGCGCGAGACGACGTTCGACCAACTTCGGGTGAGCGAGACCACGGACACGGGTGCCTCTGCGGATGGCCGGTCCGGCGACGGTGGAATAGGTCAGTCTGGACGACACGGGGTGACAGCATGAGTACCGAATCGCCCCGCAGACGGTCGTCTTCGACGGAAGCGACCGATTCGACGGCGCAGCACACGGTCTTTGGAATCCCCGCGAATCTGTTGGCCGTGGCCGGAACGCTCGTCCTCCTCGGGACGTTCCTCACCGTACTCTACGACATCACCGACGTGGTCGGTCGACGCACCCAGTTTGTCCTTCTCGCGGCCGGAACGCTCGTCCTCGCGACCATTGTCGGGCGCCCGGTTCGCCCGCGCGCCGCCCTCGCCCCCGGCGCACCCACCGCCGGTGGCGGCTTCGCTGCGTACTTTCTTGCACTCCCGCCGAGTCAACTCGCGTTGCTCTCACCGGAGCGAATCCTCGCCGACTCGCTGGCGTTGCTCAGCGGCCTGTCGGCGCTCCGCCTGCTCTCTGCGGACGTATGGGCGCTCGCAGTAACGCCCGGTCCGACGTTTCTCGCGTGGTACCTCGCTGTCCGGGGTCGTATCGCCCCCGCGGTCGCCATCGCCGGGAGCGGCCTCGGATTGTTCGTTCTGACGACCGACGCGACCGGAACGCTCACGTTCGTCGGCATCGCCGCGGGCATGGCGGCGGTTGGCTTTGACGGTATCGACCGATTCGGTCGCGACGGCGGCCAACTCGACGTCCTTACTATCGTTCTCGCCGCGATGATTGTCCTCTCGGCCAGTGTCACGGTGCTCCCCGGTGCGGGCGCGTCGCCCGTCATCCCGAGCGGCGGCGTGGCCGAGCAACCGACCGTCGAAGCCAGTCTGGTGAGCGCAAGCGACCGCATCTCCGTCATCGGGAGCATCAGTCTCTCGCCGAAGGTTCGGTTCGAGGTCGAGAGCACGTCGCCGTCGTACTGGCAGACAGCCTCGTTCGACCGATATACGGGCGACGGGTGGGTTCGTACCGGCGATGCTGAACCCTACTCAGGCGGACGACTGACTGGCCCAAAGGGACCGTCACGGCTGGTCGAACAGACTGTCTCGCCGGCGACACCGCTCGATGCGATGCCCGCGGCGTGGCGACCGGTCGCCGTCAACGGGGATGTTGCATCCGAGACGCTCGTCACCCAGCAAGGGAATATCCGACCCAGTCGGACTATCGGCACGGACGAGCCCTACAACGTGCCGAGCGCCGTCCCGCAGTACACCCCGGCATCACTCCGGCGAACCGGAACCGACTACCCGGACGAGATTCGCGAGCGCTATCTTGTGCTCCCCGACAGCACGTCTGACCGCGTTCGCGAGCACGCCGCCGAGATAACAGCCACTGCGGAGACACCCTACGACAAGGCCGTCGCCGTCGAGAAATGGCTCGAAACGAACAAGAACTACTCCTTGCAGGTGTCGCGTCCGGACGGAGACATCGCCGAATCGTTCCTCTTCGAGATGGAGGAGGGATACTGCACCTACTATGCTTCGACGATGGTCGTCCTCCTGCGCTCTGAGGGCGTTCCGGCGCGCTTCGTAACCGGCTACACGACAGGCGAACGCGTTGGTGACGACCGGTACGTCGTTCGCGGCCTCGACTCGCACGCGTGGGTCGAGGTGTACTTCGAGGACACCGGATGGGTTCGCTTCGACCCGACGCCCACAGGCCCCCGGCGGAACGCCGAATCGACGGCGCTCGACGACGCCCGAACCGAGGGTCTTGCGGGAGTCGACACCAACGAGACGAAAGATGAGGAGAACACGTTCGAGGAGGTTACGCCAACTCCCACCGAGACGCCGAACGAGACGGAATCGAACACGACGACCGAAAACCGCCGCCCTCCCAGCCTCGACGAGCGCCTCGGTATCACCCCAACCGCCAGTAACACGACGGGCACGGATGACACGGGCGGCGGATTCAATCCGACGTTACCGTCGCGGGAGACGCTGTTTGTTGGCTTTGCCGCCCTCGTCGGTCTCGTCGCGGGCGTCCGTCGGACTCGGTTCCCGGACCAACTTCGCTTTGTGACCACCGCGGCATATCAGCGACGAACTGACTCGCCAGCACACGACGTGTTCCGCGCGTACGACCGTCTGGAACTCGCACTCGAACGCGAATATCGACCGCGCCGCCCCGGCGAGACGGTTCGGCACTACCTCGACGCACTCTCTCGGGTCGGCCTCGACGAACGAACTCGGCACGTCGGTCGAATCTACGAGCGCGCCCGGTACGGCCACGGCGTCACCCGGGCGGACGCTGATGAAGCAATCGCTGTGGCGAACACTGCCGTTAGGTCGCGTCTGCCGGTTGTCAGACGCTGGACGAACTGAATCGCGTCACTTTTTCTGTGTGCGCACACAGGAACGTCCAATGGCGACACGACACGCTGTCTCCGCACTGCTATGTGCCGTGCTCTGTGTGCTTGCCGTGGCCGCACCAGTCACGGCACAGGGGTCAGCAACCGGCCCCGGTGTCGAGCCTCTCGTCCAGCAGGGCGTCGAGCCTGACAGCACGCGTATCGTCGTCGATGTCGACGCGAGTGGCGATGCTCGCTGGGAAATCCAATACTGGACCCGACTCGACGACCAGAACACCACCGACGCCTTCCAGTCGTTACAGGAAGACGTACGAGCCAACCCGGGCGATTACACGGCCGCGTTCGCGGACCGTATCAACTCGACGGTCACCGCCGCGGAGAACGCGACCGGTCGCGAGATGGCCGAGACGAACATCTCTGTCTCGGCCGAAACGCGGTCGCTTCCCGACAGCTATGGCGTCGTCACTTACTCGTTCGACTGGTCCAACTTCGCGGCGGTCGACGGTGACCGAATCGTCGTCGGCGATTCCATCGAGGGTTTTTTCCTCGATAGCAGTTCCCGACTTATCGTCTCGTGGCCCGACGAGTACGGCGCGGTGACGGTCGAACCGTCGGCCGACGACACCCGAGAAAACACGGCTATCTGGCGCGGTTCCCAAACCGAATTCGTCTCGGGTGAACCCAGCGTCGTCCTCGAACGCGGCGCGGGTGGACCCGGGACGACGCAGAGTCCGACGCCGGACACGGCAGACAGTCCCTTCTCCACGACAGGCGCGCTCGCCGCACTTGCCCTCGTGGCGATACTTGTCGGTGGTGCAGCTATGTACCTCCGGTCACGCGGAGTATTCGGTGGCGGCGAACCCTCGTCAGCCGATAGCGTTGAAACGACAGGGCCAACCGCTGGTCCGGGCGCTGCCAGCGACACAGCCGCCGAAGCGGATTCGGGCGACGAGGGGAGCGTGGCAGGTCCCGAACCGTCGGCCGACGAGGCTGGCGACGAGACCCCGAGTCCACCGTCCGAACTCCTCAGCAACGAAGAGCGCGTCCTTCGCCTCATCGAGTCTCGCGGCGGCCGCGTCAAGCAACAGGAAGTCGCCGGCGCGCTCGACTGGACCGACGCGAAGACGAGCAAGGTCGTTCGCGGGATGCGCGACGAGGGTACCATCGAAGGCTTCCGCCTCGGCCGCGAAAACGTACTTAGGCTGCCAGAAGACGACGATTCCGAGGACCAATAAAAGGCTTACGACCGTTCACGGTTCTCAGTACCTGCTAATCGGGAGACGGAGGCGTGTTGGTTTGGAACCCCCAAACTGCCGTTAACTGGAGTTGATTCGCGGCCACGACCGCACGCTTATATTGAATCGGGAGTCCAACAGTGGCGTGATGAGCCGACGAACCGCTGCACTTGCTGTCGCTGCGCTCGTGTTGCTGGCGACGGTGGGTGCACCGCTCGCTATTGCCGCCCCGAGTAGTCCGACACAGACAGTTGCCGCTGTCTCTGACGGGCCACTCACAGCTCCTGCTGCCCAGAGTTCAACGAACAACAGCACCGAATCCCCGCCCGCCAACGCCGCCGCCTCACAGACGCCACCTGGACAGAAACTCTCCGCTGTTATCTACGTTCAGGGGTCCGAGACAGACGGGGAACGCGAACGCCGAGCGTTCGAGACACGCGTCTCCAAGGCGAA
>NZ_JBZRPK010000446.1:0-4752 GCF_058382125.1 Haloferax sp. s1 | reverse complement strand
CGTGTGTTCCATCGTCGGTGTAGACATCGGTGGTGAGCCTAAACCGGTCTTTACCGAGGTTTTCGATGACCTCACAGACCGCTGTGACGCGACTGCCGATTTCGACGGGAGCGTGGAAGGAGAGGTCCTGAGAGAGGTAGACCGTCAGACCCGGGAGTCGGGCGAGCGCGGCACTGATAAGCCCTGCCACGAGTGTCCCGTGAACGATGCGTCTCCCGAACCGGGTTTGTTCGGCGTACTCGTCGTTGAGGTGGAGGCGGTTCGTGTCGCCACTGCTAGCCGCAAATCGCTCGACGTCTTCCTCGCTTATCGTCTTGGTAAACTCCGCGACGTCGCCGACGACAATGTGACCACGGGTGATACACCGGCACTCGAATTCCCACCCAGGCTCTTCGAACGCCGTCTCAGGGTGAACCGAGTACTTCACCTCCTGTCTCGACTCTGAGGACGGGTCCGGGCGGGAGATTCGTGGTAAGTAATACGAGAGGTCCACAGCAGCAAGCATCCCGACGAGTTCGTCGCCGTCAGTGACGGGAAGGTGCTCAATCCGCTCCGCTCGGAGTAGCTTCGCAGCTTCCGTGATATCCGCGTCATATTCGATGGTGACGAGCGGATCGGACATGAAATCGGAAACGGACGTAGCGTCGAGGTCGCCACCAGTGGCGAGAAGTTTGGTGAGGTCGAACTCGGTGACGATACCGATGGGCGAACTACCACGACACACGACGAGCGAGCCGATTTCGTTCTTGAACAGTCGGACAGCGACTTCACGGGCCGTTATATCCGGTGTGGTCGTCTTCACACTGGTGGTCATGACCTCGGACACGGGGATGGAGATCAACATGATATTCTAGAGTGGTCGAACGGTTATTCCATTTGTGGTGACTTGTAAGGAGACCGCAATTCGGAACGGTGTCGAACCTGTGATTGGTATATCTGTCCGAGGTTCGGTCTACCGGTGTATCTGTCGGGGGGCTTACTCCAGTATGCGTCCGTGGATATCCATCTCGCCATTCCGAATCCGGGTGCTGCTAATTCGGGACCCATCTTCGGCGACGACGAATGGCGGGGTGTGGATTTCGAGCGGTCCAAGGCCAGCATCCACGCGTTGCTGATTGAGTTCGTACGCCCGGCGCTGGGCTTTCGCCTCCGGCGAAACGACAAGCGCATCTATCTCCTCACGTGTTGCAGCAGGGCCGCGAGTGTCCTCCAACTGAATGATTTCGTAGGAAGCAGTATAGGCATCGTCCATGCGGTCGAGTTCGGCATCGAGGTTTTCACGCCGTTCCTCGAAAGAGCCGAGCATGTTGGCGTGCGTTGGGTCACTCCGTGTTTGTGTGGCGAGGGGAGTCGAGGTGAGCCCAACGATAACGTGTCCGTCTCCACCCCCGTCGTGGCTGGCCGTCTGAAACGCCTTATGCAAGAGTGCGCGATGGCCGTTATGGATTGGTGTGAACGTGCCGCCAAGGAGCGCAGTCCGTTCGGATTGTTCCATACGTTTCCAATAGTCATCAATCCCTGTATGTATACGGGTTGGCTATGAAGCCGGGAACGGTTACGAACGGACATACCATTCGGACGGTGTTCTTACCCAGTATGGTCCTCGACTGTATCAAAACAGGAGGAATACAGGTTCGATTCTGATTCGCTGGGAGCCACGATGAACAGTTAATTTGCTCGGCGTTGAATCTTTACCATGGGTACCATCCTATTGGCCACCGATGGGAGCGAGTACGCGCGGCAGGCGGCCAAGCGGGCCATCGAATTCGCGGAAGAGCAGGGAGAAACGCTCCACGTCATCTGCGTCGTGGACCAGCGACGCTTCGACAGCCCTGCTCTCAGTTCGGCGGAACTGGCGACCATCTACGCAGAAGACAACGCCGCGCTATGCGTTAAAGAGGTGGCGGAAATGGCAGAAGGAAGCAACGTGCGCGTCGAAGGGGACTCCAAACACGGAATTCCCCATGAAGTCATTCTCGACTACGCTGATGAGGTAGACGCAGATGTCATCTTCATCGGGGAACACGGCGATCATAAAGGACACTTCTCGGGAGTCGGACGAAAGGTCCTCAAGGAGAGTGAGGAGGAAGTCCGAGTTGTCGGAGTCGAAAGCTAACGGCAAGCAAGAAACCGGAAGAGACGGTGGTCGTAGTATACAGGATTAAATCCTCGCTCGAGATAATATAGTTCATGACAGATGATGGGCGTTCGAGGGTCAAAACACCCCTCGAAGTTTTTCTCTCAGTCCAGCAGGCGGTGCTCGAGACGGCCACTGATGGAATCCGAAAGGCGGCCGTCATCCCAAATGGTCTCAAGGGCACCGCGTCCACCAAGGTCGGACAGACACCGAGTGAAGTCGTCTACACGGAGAATAAGCTCGAATTGCTCCGCTACGAGCCGCTCACTGAACACCAACATCCGGTGCCGGTTCTCATCGTCTACGCCCTCATCAACCGACCCTATATCCTCGACCTCCAGTCGGACCGGTCTATCGTCCGCCGGTTGCTAGAAGCTGGCCACGACGTGTACCTCATCGATTGGCACGAGCCATCACGACTCGACCGGTATCTCGGACTCCAAGATTACGTCAATCGCTACATCGACAACTGCGTCGATGAAGTGCGTGAGCGTTCCGGCCGGGACGCTATCAACGTCTTCGGATACTGCATGGGCGGTACCATGTCGACCATCTACGCCGCACTGCATCCGGAGAAAGTGAACGCGCTTGCCGTGATGGCCACCGGATTGTGCTTCGAAGACACCGGCGGCGTCCTCGAATTATGGGGAGACGAGAAGTACTACGACCCGCGGGTGGTGACCGACACGTACGGGAACGTACCTAGCGAATTCCTCGCTGCCGGGTTTGACTTGATGGACCCTGTGTCCAACAACGTCACAAAGTATGTGCATCTCTACGACCACCTCGAAAACGAGGATTTCGTTAAGAACTTCGCCAGGATGGAGCGGTGGCTCACCGATGGTGTCGACATGGCCGGAAAGGTCTACGCCGAATTTATCGAGGACATCTATCAGAACAATCTCCTGTACGAGAACGAACTGACCATCGGCGGCGAGCACGTCGACAGTACGAACATCGACATGCCACTCCTACAGATTCTCGGTGAACGCGACCATCTCGTTCCACCGGAGGCGAGCAAACCGTTCAACGACGTTGTCGCCTCCGATGACGTGACAACCATCGAGTACCCGAGTGGGCACGTCGGCCTCGCGATGTCTAACGGGGTTCACCGGGACGTCTGGCCCGAAGTCGCAGAATGGTTCCTCGAACAGTCCGAACACCCGATGCTTGCAGATATCATCGGCCAAGGTGTCGAGAAAGCGCTCGGCATCGACGTTGAAACCGACGTCACGGTGGGGGATGTAGACGAAATAGAGATCGGCATCGGAGACGAAAACAGCGAAATCGCGCGCGCCGTGGTTCGACGCGATGCGACGGCTATTGAGACATTCCTCGAGGACGTTCTCGATATCGAAGTCGGTCTGGATAGCGGACCGACTGGAATTGCTGTCAAGGTCAAGACGGACGAGGGTATCAAAACAACAGTCTTCGAAGATATCGGTGAGGCAATTCGGACCGAGGTCGAGGAGGCAGTCGAACACGTCGATGTTGCTGCGTCGTACGAACTCGAAGACGTCGAGGGTATTGGGCCGACGTATGCCGAGCGGCTTCGCTCCGCGGGAATCGATTCGGTTTCCGAACTCGCTATCTCCGAAAGTGCACACATCGCGGAAGTCGCCAAAACCAGCGAGAAACTGGCTGGGGGCTGGATCGGGCGGGCGCAGAAATTAGTCGGAGCAGAGGAATCCGTTAACGTTGGTAGAAAGAACCCCACCGGAGTGGACCGACAGCAGGGTACAGAAGATGACTGACCTTAGTCCCCGTCCCGTATGAGTAACCCGAAAGACCTGCTAGTGTAGAACCACCTCGACTGGCGTTCGCCCACCGAGGATTCGACGTTACGGAACAGCTTTGTCTTGCTATCTATTGCAGCATATAATCAAGACTACATGGAATCGAGGGTTGACAGTAACTCTCCTGGGAACGTCCTGTGAGCCACTTATCCGGCGCGTCAGTACACTGCTCCAAAACAAAACTCACGCTTCAGAACCAGCTAGTCGTGGACGGTTTTGGAAGGATTGAACCGAGATAGATAAGTATCCCACACCGATCAACTTGATTAAGATTAGCGACATGGTATTAAGGCTAACGGACCTACTCTTGGAAGAGGCATCCGGTAGATAACGCTACCAGATCAGTATGATCCCAGAAAACTCGCTGCAGGCGCTGCTAATTGAAGATAACCCGGGAGATGCACGTCTCATTACACATTATCTCGAGAAGAACTCACTTCCGGGGGACGCAGAAGAGTTGGAGCTGACACACGTCGAAAATCTGACTGAGGGTCTCGAACATCTTGAGGAGAATGCGTATGATTTCGTACTTCTGGACCTCGGTCTGCCCGAAAGCAGGGGCCTTGATACGCTCGACCGGGTTCTCTCGCATTCGCCAGAGCTCCCCGTAATCGTGCTGACGGGACTCGACGACCGTGAAGTGGCAAGTGAGGCGATTATGTCTGGTGCACAAGACTACCTCCCGAAAGACGACCTCAACAGCACCCAACTGCTTCGGTCGCTACAATATGCAATCGAACGGAAAAAGCGCGAGGAGGAACTTACGGCGTTAAACCGAATTAATGCACTAATTCGAGATATCAACAAGGCACTCCTCAC
>NZ_JBZRPK010000447.1:0-4779 GCF_058382125.1 Haloferax sp. s1 | reverse complement strand
TCGTCGACTGGGACGTCCCTGCAGCACGCTACGAACAGGCCCTCGAGCGCTTCGAATAGGCGACCGATTCGGTCCCGATTGCCTCGAAGATAGCCCCACGAACGACGCGCGAAACTGCAACCTTTGTTTCAGCTTCTTTCTTTTCGTCCGTCCGTTCCATACCCGCAGAATGCGTGACGTCTGTTTTTGTGGCCAGTGTTGAGAGAGTGTAGTTCGCGTGCGGTGAAATTCGACTCAGTGATAGTTTGGGGGTCGCCCTCTCGCTACGATGATGTCATCGGCCGACTACTGCGACTGCAAGACCAGAGGCTCGGCTTCGTCCCGAACGTGCTCGTACTGTCCGACTGCCCAAGAGAGCGCCTCATCGGTATCGTTTATCAGTATTCCCTGTATACCACGTTCGGTGTAGACGATGATTCCAGCATGGTCATTGTCAGCAATCCACAGTGTATACGTCGCTGGCACTTCGCAGTGGACGAACGTAATCTGGTCATTGGTGAGCGCTTCGTCAGTCTGTTGGGAATATAGCTCTCGTACTTGGTTGAAGACGTCTTCCGGAAGAACTAAATCGAGTTGATAGTCGTCTCCGGCCGTGACGGCTTGATAGAAATCCTCTGCATACCCGGCCATCACAAGCGGTGTGAAGCCCCGAATCTCCGTTGCGGATTCGACTGAGTCCAAAAACACTTCGATGGTCTTGTCCGGGATTTTCGTCGGTGCCATGTAAACGTCGGCGTCGATGAGAAACTCGTACTCGACAGTAGTGTCCGACGGCAGTTCTTCAACTACCGGCGTCACTTGTAGTAGACTTTCGAGTTGTTCCGTGTAGTTTGCGTGGGCCTCTATCGCATACTGCCCGAGATTCGTGAGACCCCATTTCCCGTTTTGATACGTGACGAGACCGGCGTCGTCGAGCTTTCGGACGATATCGTCGAGTGTAGACCGCGGTATGTCGAGCGTTTCAACGAGATCTCGTTTTGCTTGCGGGGCGTCGGTAAGCGTTTGTAGGCAATTGTCGCGCCGGTTAAGCAAGTAAATCAACCTCGTTATCTGATCTCCCATACCCAAACATCATTTTTTACTCACATTAAGGTTGGTGCTAACAACCATCAAAATGGTCGTGTCTTATTGTCCTGACTCTCTCGTAGGTTCTACGTGGAGTTCGCACCCTGGCGAAAAAATCGTGGGGTGTCCTTTCTCTCCATATGTATACCGTACCTTTGTTATTTTCCGGATGGGTAGAGTAATTGTATTATCTGGCAATGAGTCGGATGCCATGTCTCGACAGACGAGGCGTTCGTTCCTACAGAAGAGTGCGATAGCTACTGTCGGTCTCGGGACTCTCGCAACTGGAAGTGCCGCCGCTGGGGAGTCCGAAACGGAACTCGGCGATGAAGTCGTCACGGGCCACGCGGATTCGGGAGACATACACGTGGCCGACACGGGAGAGGTAACGGTACAGGCGTCGTGGCCGTTCGGCCGCGATTTCGATAACCTCGCGCCCGGCAAGATCTCCGCTGTAAGTACGTTAGCCATTGTTGAGGGAGCGTACTACGACTTCGACGTTTCCTACTCTCCTGAACTTCCCATTGGACTATGCTTCATCGATCTTGGGACGAATGAGTACTACGCCGCAGAGGTGAGTAGCAGCGGGAATTACCGTTACAAGTCCCCGGTCGGTATCCCCGAGGATAGTGCTGCCGTCGGAATCCTCAACAAGTCCGACAACAGCCGCGACATTTCGGGGGACTTCTCGGTCGACAACTAAGTTCGGTCCCTAGCTAATCGAAGACTTGACATATTATTTTTGACCAATTGAACCGGGGCGGTTTGGAGTCATCGTCTACGGGGCAGACGCTCACTCCGTGTCGTTGACTACGAACGAATCGTCTCCCGTGACTTCCCCGGTGAACGTTTCACCGGGTTTCATCGGGTCTCTTTCACCGGTGTCGTTTTCCGGTGATGCGTGGACGGCAAACTGCTCACCGGTGGTCACGTTCTTCTTGGAGTCCGATAGTCGTCCCACACTCACTTCGTCGGGGTGGACGACGTTGTCGATACTCTCGACTGTTGTGACTGCGCCCGAATCGAGGGACACGACCGCTTTGACTCGCGGCGGCGCGGTCTCATTTTTCGCTACGTAGACTTGAACTTCGCTTCCTTCAGCTTCGACGTGGAAGTGCAGTGAGTCCCGGTCGCCGAAGTAACGCTGAACCGTCTCATTGGTGTACGCGAGCTGCCACGCCTTCTCGGCCTCGTTGGCAGTCAGTTTGTTGTAAGGGTCGATGACTTCTACGGTGTGTGTATCGGACGAGACCGCGTTCGAAGGTACTTGGTGGGCTGTTCCGGTAGATTCCAGTAGCACCGGCGCTGCAACTGCACTGCTCGCTCCAAAGACGAGAAGCGCAGTGACCGCGAGTGCGAGTGTTTTGCGTCGCATAGGTCTCATTCCTGTTTTGGTGGTGAATCGAGAACGACGAGGTCAGTCGCTCCGACTCACTCGGTTTCACGTTGTGTGAAAGACCAGATATATCTTGATTGGAAATACGTTCGGAACCGTTTGAAAACAGAATGAGAGCCGGTTAAACCGGCTTTTCAGTTATCGAAGGTGGACGTTATTTCCCATCCCGTTGCGCTTTCGTTCGACGAGGTTGCGGTTTTCAAGTTTATCGAGGGTTCGACTCACCGTCGCCTTCGAGAGGTCGGTTTCCTCGACGAGATCTCGTTGTGCAATCTCCCCGTCAGCTTCGAGTACGGCGGTGTAGATAGTTTCCTCGTTATTTTTGAGACGCCCGGCCGTGTCTTCCCACCGCTTGCGGTTGGTCTCTGTTAGAGATTCCTTTTCGTCGTTCGGCATCAGTTGCGTGTGTATGTAATCCGAGTTCGTCGGCCGTTTCGACGGACCGTTTGAACGGTCGTGAAGCACGAGATACGCCCCACTGGCCCCGCAAAGAACCGCCGCAACGACGACAATGGCGACCTCACTGTACGTGAAGTACTGTCCAATTTGGGTCGTCTGCGTACCGTTTTCGCCGAGAGATACCACGACCGGAGATGGGGAAAGTAACTGAACCGTGAGGGTGAGGGTAGCGGCGACGAATATCACCGCCGAAAAGAGATTGACGTTCTGAAAGTCACGGAAGTCCATACGGACAGATAACTAACACGAAGTCTTAACGGTTACCGTTTGTAGGGTTCTGAAATCCTGTGAAACGCGTTTCCAACTAGTTTCAAACGCGTTTCACCACGGTCTTCAACAGGTCTTTCATCCAATAGATTAAGTATGAACACAGAAGTTCGATTTCGACTCGCCGTCCTCGTCGGGCTCGCCGCCATTGGAATCATCCTCGCAGGCGTTGGTACCTCGTTCGAGGTTACCAACCCGATGGTTGACCCCGGGTCGAACGCTGAATTCGTGGTCGGAAAAGACAATGTGACGTTCACGAATGACGAGGATAACGCGACTATCGTCGGGAACCTATCCAACGTCAGTCGGATTCAGATACAGCAGGACGGCCCGACGAAATTCCGAGTGAGTACTGAGAAACAACACCCACTGACGACAACCGAGCGCGAACGCGCGCTCGAAATCGTACGGAACAACGAGACAGTCCAGCAGTTAGATGTGATGGACTCCTACACGATTACGGTCGCTCCAGTCTCAAAGGTCACCACGGGCCACTTCACGAACATCGAGTCTACCAATTCCACAGATGGCATGACGTTCACTGCACAGGTGGATGCAGAGATCAACGAAACTGAAGACGGAGCGGTCATCCGCCGCAACGTTCAGGACGACTACGTTGACGACCGAGCCGTTATTTTCGCGGACCATCCCGAAACTGACGAGTTGAAGTATTCAATCAAGGTCGATTTGGCGAACAACTCCGTTATCAGCGTCGTCGACCAAGAGGCTCTTCGTCGTAACTCGCCGTTGACCAACTCGACGGACAATAGCTCGCAATCCTAGCGATAGCTTGGCCGTCTCTGTTAGTGTTCGTGGTCAAAAACGGCTATCGAAGTCGGACCCTACTTCGTGGGGAAGACGGTTTCGGGGTCCCGACCGACGCAGGGACCGAGCTTCTCTCCGTTAGCAGCGTACCGATACAGTGCGGTTCGAGCGACTGCACCAACTACCTGCGCGGCGACCATCGACCCGACGAGGACGACGAATCCGACTGCGCCGATGACGTACGTGAGCACCCCGCTGCCGAGGAAATACGCCCATGCGAGACCAGCAACTCCGACGAGACTGACCGGGAGGAACACGAACGAGATACCGAGGGATGCGGAGACGCTTTCGCCCCACGTCTCGCGGAATGCGTCACCACTCTCTCGAAGGAGCGTGCGCAGGCTTGCCGTGTCTTCGAGGACGATTACCGGAACGATGAAGAACGTCAGGAGTCCCCAGGCAAGGTCGAATAGTGTTCGGGCAAGCGACCCGAACACGCCGAACTTCTCGTCGATGATGTAGAGGACGGTCCCGAGGGTCGCAGCGGTAACTGACCAGAGGGCAATCTTCCGTCGAACGCGCCAGGCTGCGGCGAGTCCGTCACGGACTGATGTCTCTTCGCCGTCGAAATATCGAGATGCGCAGTGGACGACGGCGGCGTTGAAGAACGTCCCAACGCTCGAAGAGACCGAGATAGCGACGAAGATACCCGCGTACCTGAGAAGGTCGTTTCCAAGTACGGACTCGATGACTCCGTATCGGAGGGCGACACCGAGTACGACGAGGAATGCGCTCCCCGTAGCAAGGAGGCTAAGGAAGGGGAGGAG
>NZ_JBZRPK010000698.1:0-17123 GCF_058382125.1 Haloferax sp. s1 | reverse complement strand
CGTTCGTTCCGTAACGACCCAGTTTTCGGGGTGCACACTGTAATGCCTCGAATCGACTTCGAGACCGAGCGAGCGTACGATGACGACCGATTCTCCGCACAGGCAGGGTTCCGAAGTGAGCGGATGAAAGTCATCTGTGGCTTTTTCGAACCCGGACAGTTTATTCCGGTCCACGCGCCGTCGAGCGACCTCGTTGTCAATGTTCGGTCAGGAACCGGTATCGTCCGTGAGGAGGAGACCGACCACCGGGTCGGTGCCGGCGACATCATCGTCGTTCCAGCGGATACGAAACGCGGTATCAAAGCGGACGATGATTCGAGACTCGAAGCGTTGTTGGTGACGTCGCCACCGCCGACAGACGCAGAACACGACCCCGTCCGTCGCGGGCTCGCAGCCGGGGAGTTCGAGTCGGAGTTATAGTAGTGTTTGCAAACGCTACTATCGTAACTGACTGACTGCGACGACACCCCATCTTCTGTGGGCTTCGCCTTCAGGCAGTACCCGGTACCGAACCTGTTCGGCTGAATAGCTACATGCGTCTCGAAATGAGGTACTGGTAGTACGTTGGTGATTACTGTGACCGAAGAAGCATTCGACCCAGACCGCCGGGTGAGTTCGTTTGTTGAAGAGACGCTAGCGTTCGCATACGTCTTCGAGGATTTCGGTATCGACTACTGCTGTGGTGGTGACGTGTCGCTCGCCGCCGCCTGCGAGAAGGCTAACGTCGATATCGCTACCATTCGTAACCGACTCCGTGCAGTACAGGAGAGCCACGACGAAGAGTCGGTGGAGTGGGAGTCTCTGTCCGAACTCGTCAACCACATCGTTTCTACTCATCACGACCGTCTACGTGAGGAACTCCCTTCCTTGGAATCCCTAGTTCACAAGGTTGCGGAGGTACACGGTGAGGACCACCCAGAACTTCGAGCAGTCGAACGGGAGTACGCCGTACTCGCCGACGAGATGCGAACCCACATCGAGGAAGAAGAAGACGAACTCTTTCCAATAGTTCGAAAACTCGACAGTGGTGGGTCACTAACTGACTTCGAGGTTCGAACTGTCAGGCGAGAACTCACAACTTTCGAAGACGACCACGAAGCGACCGCCGAGCGCCTCGAGCAACTTTCCGAGTTGACCGACGGATACACGGTTCCCGACAGCGCCTGTGCCAGCTACCGAGGGATGCTCGAACGCCTCGAAGCGTTAGAGCGAGAGACACACATCCACGTTCACAAGGAGAACAACATCCTCTTTCCCACCGTCGTGTCAACCCTCGACGCCGACGCCTGACGGAAACGTCTGTGGAAAGTTCCGGGGATATACCCCCGTTGCCACTGCAACTCCGGAGAGCTACGACTAGCCAAAGATAGATAGTGCGGTAATCAGACGTAACGTCTCGTATACGGGGTGGTTTAACGTATCTGTATGACAATTACAAACAATGGCGCACACAGAGTACGGGTATCTCACCCCGGAGAATCTGGCACTCTTTACCGACCTGTACGAGTTGACGATGATGCAGGGGTACTACAACCAGAACCACAACCCGACAGCGACGTTCGACCTGTTTTTCAGGGACCTCCCGCCGAACCGAGGGTACATGGTTGCAGCCGGGTTAGAACAGGCGATTCACTACATTGAGACGCTTTCCTTCGGCGAGCGGGTCATCGAGTACCTCACCGAACACGGATTCGACGAGGAGTTCTTGTCACACCTCGAAACGCTGGAGTTCACGGGCGACGTTCGAGCGCTCCCGGAAGGGACACCGGTGTTTTCGAACGAACCGCTGGTAGAGGTGACCGCTCCAATTCTGCAGGGGCAACTGTTGGAGACGATTGTTATCAATCAGATCGGGTATCAGAGTTTAATCGCGACGAAGGCGTCCCGGATGCGTGATATGATTACACAACACGGTGATGAACAATCACTCGTGGACTTCGGCTCGCGACGGGCACACGGCAGTGACGCCGGAATCAAAGCCGCGCGGGCCGCCTACATCGGTGGGTTCGACGGTACTTCGAACGTCGCGGCTGGGGAAGCGTTCGGAATCCCGATTTATGGAACGATGGCTCATTCGTGGATACAAAGCTTCGCCAGCGAGCGCGCCGCCTTCGAGACGTTCGTCGACGAGTACGGTGAGGAATCGATTCTTCTCATCGACACGTACGACACCGTTTCCGGTGCCAAGACCGCGCGTGCTGTCGCCGAAGAGAAAGACCTAGATATCGCCGGTGTGCGGCTGGATTCTGGCGACCTCACGGCGCTCTCAAAGGAAGTCAACGAGATTCTTGCGGAAACAGACCTCTTCATCTCGTCAGGTATCGACGAGTTCAAAATCCGACGGTTCCTGACGAACGGCGGTGTCGGGTCGGGATTCGGACCGGGGACTGCCCTCGTGACGAGCACCGATGCGCCGAAGGTTGAGGGAGTTTACAAACTCGTGGCCGTCGAGGAGGACGGGGACATGCAACCGAGTATGAAGCTCTCGACTGGGAAGGTGACATATCCGGGAGCCAAGAGCGTCCGGCGCGTCGAACGAGACGGCCAATACGACCGCGATATCCTTGCACTTCGGGACGAGGACTGCGACGGTGGTGAACAACTCGTGTCCGTCATCGAGGACGGCGAACTCGTGTACCAGTTCCCCGACCTTCCGGCGATTCAGGAACGTGCCCGCCGGTCCGTCTCGAAAACCCCGCCGGCTATTCGGCAACTCGAAGACCCGGAACGCTACGATGTTCAGATCAGCTCCGGTCTCGATACGCAGACGACGTCACTCCGCCGCCAACTCGAAAGTCAACACTCGTGAGCGGACTCTCTCACTTTCTCAGTCGAGGTCGGTGTGAGGTCCCGTCAGCTTTCGTCGACGGGAGGTTCGAGACCTCGTCTGCGAGTGTATTTTGGAAGTTGGGAGCCTATTCGGAGAGTTACTCAAACCGTTGCTTCGTCAGTCGTCTGCAGTACTAGCCGCGGGGTGTGTAACTCGCGGCTGACTCTCGATCAGGACCGACAGGAACGCACCCCCGAGCAGGAGAGCCGCGCCGGTCCAGAAGGCGAGTTCGTAGCTCCCTGTTGTTTGGCGGATGAACCCGCCGAGGAAGACACCGGTTGCGGCAAATATCTGGTGGAGAAGCCAGGACGTTCCGAGAATTCCACCCATCGCGTTCGTTCCGAAGTGGTCGCCGATAATGCCGGTTACCGTTGGGATAACTGGGAAGGAAGCGACACCATAGATAACTGCGAAGACGTAGAGTTGCCAGAGACTCGTCGACAGCGCTAGCCACACGAGCGAAACACCTCTAAGCATGTGGAGACCCGCCAGCATGCGCCGCTTCCCGACTTGTTCAGTCATCTTTCCGGTCACCCACATCGAGACGGCACTGGCACCGGCGGCGATTCCCAGCAACTGTCCGCCGAGTGCGACGCTCCCCCCAAGATCGACGGCGTAGTTCGGAAGGTGAATCGTCACGAGATACAGCGTGAACCCACAGGAACCGAAGCTCAGGCTGGCGAGCCAGAAGTTCCGGTCAAAAAGCGCTTGTTTGAGCGAGACACTCGCCGACCCGGCAGCTAGGACCGACTGCTCTCGGTCCGATGCGTTGTCCGTTCCATCCGGAGTTTGTCCGACTTCGGTGGGGTCGTCTTCAACGACGAACAGCACAGCCGGGACGACAAGCACGAGAATGAACAGCCCGAGCCCAGTGAACGCCGCTCGAAACCCAGCGGTTGCGATCAGGTAGCCGGCCAACGGAAGGATAATCAGTTGGCCGATGTTGATGCCCATCGAACTCTTCCCGAGCATCTCCGAGCGGTCGCGAACGTACCACTTCGAGACGAGGACCGAGTTCGCCATCGAACTACAGCCTGCGAAGCCGATTGCCGTGAGCACACCGTAGTACAGGAAGAACTCCCAGACGGTGGAGATGGTCGCCGAGAGGAGGAACGCGACACCCATCAGCGCCGCGCTGCCAGCGATGACCACTTTGGGGCCGACCCAGTCGATCAACCGCCCCATCACCGGTTGGAACAGCCCCCACGTAATCATGTTCACCGAGACGGCTAAGCTCAGAAGTGAGAGATCCCAGCCGTATGTTCCAGTAAGTGGTTCGAAGAACTGTCCAGCACTCAGATTCAACCCGAACGCTCCCATCAGCGCGAGGAAAGTTACAGCAACCACGCGCGGACCGAGGAACGTCGAGTCATCACGTATGTTTGTTCCAGACTGCATCGTGCAGTTGAACCGGTCGGTGAGATGGGCATTAGAGAATACTTTGGTAGCTACCAAAAGTAATAGAATACTTCGGTTTTCCAGATGAGTACTGTCGCCGCCAATACGATATTTCCCGAGTTTAGGACTAACGACGAAGAAAGTCTATTAATTGGTTGCTACCAAGACACTATATGCGAGAGTTCGTGTTCACAGTGACGTACGACCGCGGGGCCGACCCGATTGCGGACATTTTCATGGAGTATCCGGATGTTATGTCGAAGTCGCTCACGTGTACGGTCACGGCTGACAGTATTTGGCATCTCGACCGTATCACGGGGCCTGAAAACGCATTAAAAGCACTCGACGACGTGTTTCTCGACCCAACGCACTGTAACGAGTGCTTGGACGCCGAACACTGCCACACGAGTTGGGAGTACGAGGTCCTCGACCGAGGGAACGCGTCTCGGACCGTGTACGCCTATGGAACCGATGCCGATGATTGTCACTCGATTCCCCATCTTGCAGCGATACACATCGGTGAGGGGCTCCTGTACGACACGAAACGGCAGGGCAACCAGTATACGTGGCGAATCCTGATGCCCGACGATGCTAACGTCGGCGAACTATACGATGCGATTCGGACCGAAATGCGGGATGGGTTGCGTTTGAGTCTCGACCATCTGTCCGACCCGACACACTGGGGTGATGACGTCGTCTCTCTGGCCGACGTCCCGTACGAACAACGCGAGTTGATTAAAGAGGCAGTCGCTCGCGGCTACTACGAGACGCCCCGAGAGATTACGACGCAAGGATTAGCTGACGAGCTAGGAGTTCCACAGTCGACGGTTCAGTACCGTCTCGCCAGAGCCGAATCATGGCTCGCGACTCGGTTTGTTCTGGAACTCGTTTAGGAAGTTGGTGCCTGTTTCGAGACACTCCTGTGGTCGTCTCTCGGGCACAGTACCGGTATCGAAAATAAGCCGTCCACTGCCTTGGATCGAGGCCTACTCGATGTCTACTCGATGTGCTTCTTCGACTTCGAGTTTCGGGAGTGTAATGGTCAGGACACCGTTTTTCATCCGTGCACTCACACCGTCTTTTTGAATCTCGGCAGGCAATCGAAGCGACCGTCTCATCGACCGGTGTCGTCGCTCGTGTCGAAGGAACTGCTCTTCTTCTTCGTCGAGGGCTCGTTCGCGCTTCGCCTCGATTTGGAGCGTTTGGTCGGTTACTTGGACGCTCACATCGTCGCGCTCGAAACCCGGTAGGTCGGCGGTGACGACGAACTCGTCGTCGTGTTCGACGAGGTCGACTGCCATTGATTCGAGTCCACTCTCCCACTCTTCGTACGTCTCTCCTGAACCCCACCGTTTGGATGCTTCGTCGAGTTCACGGCTCATTCGCTCGAAGAGCCGCTCGATTTCTTCGAAAGGGTTGCGTCTGCTCATGGTCGTTTACCTCGCGTCCGTGTGTACGGCCCGAATCGAAAAATAACAGGTGGGAACCACTCAATGGGTAGAACATTCGTTGGGTTGAGGGTGTATCGGTCCCGGGGAAAGAAGGAGTAATTGTTTATCTGGCTCTGTTGAAACCCTCAGTGGCTGATATGTATCGCGTGCAAGATACGGAGGGTGTATTCAGCAGGTAGTCCCCGCACCACCGCTTCCATCAGCTGAGGAAACGTGTCCATCGTATTCGACACCTGAATTCCGGCAGGGAATCGTTGTGACTTTGGTAACCTCACTATCGTTGTTGCGTGTATAGGTGAGTAGGACAACATCATTCGATTGCCATTCGGTTAGTCGGGTCGTGTCGTTTTGTCCAGGTGCAAGCGTAGTTGACCACGACTGTGAGGTTGCACTGTGAACACTAATTGCCGTGACGTTATCCGGGACAAAAAAGTTATTTCCAGATGAATACTCTCCGAACGAGGTTGTCACCGAGCTACCGTTCCGATAGGTCAGTTCCAGCGGAATAGTACTGACCGGGTCGTCAGTGGGAATAACGGTTGCTGAGACCTGGTACGTGACATTCGCCCGATTCTCGACGGTGACCTCGGGTGCAGGAGAAAGCACAGCACTGAGGCCGAGACACCCGGAAAGGGCCGTGACGACAAGAAGAGCCACAACTCTTCTGGAGGACATATGCTTCGTTATCACAGTTCGAGAGTAAACGTGTTCGGGTAGTCTTGGTGGGAATGGCCGATACGCGCTGTGTATTCGACACGGCTGCCGGAACCTATCACCAGTTGAGAGTTTTAACAAGGCCGTTTATTTCGCACTGTATTATCAGTTCGCAACCATTAGGCGGTCTGAGTAAAAACGTGGGATCGTCCCATGCCCTCCACAAAATCAGATTTCGCCGCCATCGAGGCGACGGACCTCAGAAAGTCGTACGGTTCTGAGGTCGCACTCGACGGCGTTTCGCTGTCGATTTCCAACGGAACCGTGTATGGATTCCTCGGCCCGAACGGTGCCGGAAAGACGACGACGATGCGACTCTTGACGGGCCTCACACAACCATCATCGGGGTCGGCTCGTATCTGTAGTCTCGATGTCGAAAACCGGCGTGAACTCGCGGCAAACGTTGGGTATCTCCCGGAGACACCGCCACTGTACGACGAGTTCAGCGCGCGCGAACAACTCGAATACGCCGCGGACCTCCGTGATATCCCCGCTGAAACCGCCGATGCGCGTATTACCGACTATCTCGACCAGTTCGGACTCACCGGAGACGAGAACAAACGCATCAGCACGTACTCGAAAGGGATGCAGCAGAAAACCGCGTTCATCCAGAGCATCCTGCACGACCCCAAGGTGTTGTTCTTGGACGAGCCAACGTCGGGATTAGACCCGCGTGCAGCGCGTCGAATCCGCGAGTCGATAATCGGCTTTGCGGACGCCGGGTCAACCGTATTCCTCTCGACGCACATCCTCCCGGTCGTCGAGGCTGTTGCCGACGAAGTTGGCGTCCTATTCGACGGCAGACTCGTCGCCGAAGGCTCTCCGAATGAGGTGAAATCCCGAGCGGAAACGGGGAGCGAAAGCACCCTCGAAGATGCCTTCCTCGCCATCACGAGCGACGAGACCCCCATGGCGAGCGCCAGTAGAGAATGAGCCTGCGACAAGACGTTCGTCACGGCGTTCGCATCGGCCGTGCCGAGTTCGTCCGGAGCCTCAGAGGATACACGAAAGAGGCCCGACGGATTATCGGCATCGGGTTTGCGTTGCTGTTCTTCGGTGGCATGCTTCTATCTTCTCTTCCGGCGGTGTATCTAGCCGGCCGAACGGCGCGGTCGATGGCGGAAATTCCGTATTTCGGCGTGGCCACAACAGCAGTACCGGTGGCATTGCTCGCGCTGGCGATGCTTCGGACGTTCGAACGAATCGGAAGCGTCGAAGCCGAAGACTTCGTTCTGACAGCAGTTCATCCCAGAGCCGTCGTCATCGGGCTTCTCACCGCTGAAGTGGGCCGACTCTCGCTCTGGTTCGGGCTTCCAATAGCTGCCATCGTCACGACGTTCACGCTGGGTCTCGGCACTCCAACATTGCTACTTACGGCCGCCGCGGTCGTGATTCCGCTCACTTGTTGGGCGACTGTGTGGGGATATGCACTCGGGATCGCCGTGCTGCGTGTGTTACGACGCTTACCTGGTGTTCGTCGAGTCCTCAAGGCTGGTGGCGTCATCCTTATGCTCGCGTTCATCCTCGGTTCGCAGTTCGCCGGGAAGTATATCGTGAGTGAAAGCGCTTCGGTAGAATCACTCCTCTCCGGGTTGGCTTTCGGACCGCTCGTCGATTACGTCTCGCTCGCATTCGTTGGGACACCGCTCGCCCGTCCGATTTCGGGAAGTGCAGTAGTCATCATCCTCGCCATTGTTGTTCTCACACCGGTCGGTCTCGCAGCGTCGACGCGACAAGCGATTGCACTTTGGTTTACTGATGTTTCGACCCGTTCCGAACCACGCCAGACAAACGTCTCTACGGGTGGATTCTCCGCTCCGAAACCGTTCTCCCTGCTGAAGTCTGGCCGTGTCGCATGGGGGTTTCTTGTTCGCAGTATCCGCCACCCACAGAAGCTCACACACCTCGTTATGATACTGTTCTTCCTTGGTCCACTCGGGTCGAGCATCTTCCAGTCGCCGGGTGACGCATTGGGCCCACTCATCGCGGGTACGGGCGTCGGATTTGGAACCTACCTCGCCGGGGCAACGTTCGGTCTCAATCCTATCGGAGACGACCGGCCTCACCTTCCGTTGCTCCTCCTTACCGAAACCACCTCCCAGACGATAGTTCGAGGCCGGGCTATCGCTGGGCTTGCGCTCGGTATCCCTGTTGCAGTGCTCGTCCCACTGGGCTCGATAGCACTCGGGACTGCCTCAGTGTACGGGCTCACGTTCGCACTCGTCGGCATCGGGATGTGCCTCGCTGCGGCCGCCTTCGCAGTCGGTCTTGGGTCGGCATACCCTGTCTATGAAGCGCGAAAGTTCTGGGGTGCCGAGACCGTCGTTCCCTCGACGCTCGTAATGATGCTGTACTTGTTTGTCGTCGGCAGCGGAACCGTCATCGGACTCGTCACGACGTGGTACTCCGTTACGGGCCATCTGGAAGTCACGGCCCTTCTCGGCGGCCTGATTGGTCTCTACCTTCTTTTGACCGTGGGCGCGTCGTACGGGTCATACCGATACGCGATTCACCGCTATCGGTCCTACACGCTCGATTAGTCGAGGGTATAGTGTCACGATATCCCCGGTCACATTTTAGAAGAGACGCTCCGGTCGAAGAGTTTCACCATGGACGAAAAACCCATTCGGAACCGACGGGAGTCCCAAATAACTATGAGAAGTGATTCCTTAGCCACATTTGATGCCCTCCAGCAACGTGACGGACAGAATCAACATGTGGGATGCGGCGGTGTTCGTCGGCATCGTCCTCAGTCTCGGGGGGATAGTGCTTTTTTCCGACGAACCAGTCACTCCCGGACTCATCGCACTAGCAGCGCTGACATTCGTCTACGTGGGTGCGAGCGTGTTCGACGTCGTACGCGAACATCCCATGTACAATCTCGCGGCGGCAGTTTGTACGGTGCTCCTCTTCGGCGGCCTATATTTAACCGAACCAAGCCAGGGAGTCATCTTCCTCGCATTAACGGTACTTTCGGTCTTCGGCGTCGTCGTCGAAACGTACAACTACCGACACGGGACGAACTATCTGCGCATCAACTCCTCGTGATGTTAGTGGACCGACTCCACCGTGCAACGCTTCCGTATCTGACTGTCACTTCTGACTCCTAACGCGACACGAGATGACCGAAAAGCCAATCGAAAACGACGAAACGGAAGCTCGATACCTCGACTTCGTGGAGATGGCTCTCTTATTTGCCGTTCCCGTCCTCATCGGTTTCGCCGTCGTCCTCAGTGACCCGAATTTTGGTCTCACCGACGGTATCGGCACGACCGGCGGAATCGGGTGGATACTCGTTCGAATTCGAAGCCGATTCTACGCCGTCCGAACGCCGGACGGAATTTCACGCCGGCGTCGCCCAGCCGAACAAAATTGGATGGTTCATGTGGCCGAAGTCGAGTACGACCCGAAGTACGACAAGGTACTTGCGGTTGTCCTTGCTGTCATCGGTATCGCCTCGTTTGCCGCACTCGTATTTGTCGATATGTCCAGCCGTGACTCGATTTCCTTCGTGATTGTCGGACACCTCTGTTTGGTTGGTGCACTCATGGTTTATGGCGTCTCGAATCGGTGATGCACCCCTCCATTTTGAGGGTTGTACCAGAACAGATAGGTTATTTCGCGGATAAGTAACGCATCCGTACGATAACTGCCTGGTCGTACGGTATCTCTGATGCGGATTTCCACAGGCAGAGTAGGCTCATCCCGTGCCATCGGTAGTCCTGCAATACCCTGCCCCCCGGATTGCCAACTTGATGGGCCTGCCAACCCTTCCACCCTTCAATTACTATCAAACTACGTCTCAGTCGAGTTAGTCGTGACTCGCCGAACTCACGTTGTCTACGTCCCACCGCGCCACGATTGTCGTGTAGAAGCCCTCGACTTCGGCGACGATGGACCCACTGGCGAGGACCGCGAACCCCGCGAAGATGGTCACAAATCCAACGAGGGTGAGC
Organism: Haloferax sp. s1; assembly: GCF_058382125.1. NCBI lineage: Archaea > Methanobacteriati > Methanobacteriota > Halobacteria > Halobacteriales > Haloferacaceae > Haloferax > Haloferax sp. s1. Next base: position 6,774 of record NZ_JBZRPK010000698.1, on the reverse strand, counting down.
GTCGAAATCGACTCGCCGAGCAGTGCCGACCCACCGAGGGTTGCGATGATTGGGACTGCGTAGAAGACGAGGTTCCCGTGAATCGGACCAACGTCATCGAGGAGGCCGAAGTAGGCGATGTACGCCATGGCCCCCGCGAAGATACCGACGTATCCAAGCGCCACAAGTGCCGTCGGAGTCCACGTAACCATCGCCGGTGATTCGCCGGAGGCGATACTGAAACCGTGCGTGAGAAGGGCACTGACTGGGAGTGCCCACGCCGTCCGAACAGTGCTCGAAAGGGAGGTGTCGGCCCACCGGATGAGAACGCTTCCGAGTGCTCCGCTGACCGCGCCGAGGAACACGACGCCCTTCCACACGGCCGCCCCGTCGAGGAGGTTCGAGGGGTCAATCTGTACGACGAGTGCCACGCCGACAAGCCCGATGAGCATCCCGAGTGCGCCGCGAGTCGAAAGTCGTTCGTCGGCGAGGAAGACCATCGCGAACACCGGCGTCAGAATCGGGTTGAGACTAAAGATAATCGACCCGACGCCGCTCGAAACGTGCTCCTGCCCGACGAAGAGGAGGGCGTTCGCGAGACCGATGACGAACACGCCGGTTGCGAGAATGCCGACGATATCGCGGACAGACCGCGGAAGTAACTCCGCACGGGGTGTCGTTGCGGCGACGTATGTGAATAACGCGACGGTGGCGATGTCGAACCGGAGGGCGACGAACAGCAAGGGTGGAAAGTAGTCAAGCCCCGCCTTCGCTGCGACGAAGGTGCCGCCGAAGAAGAAACTCGCCAACACGAACAGCGCAAGTCGACGACGCGTTCCCATTACCACGCCTCACCTCGCGACAGCGAGAGACCGATAGGTTCCGACAGTGAACTCATTATACGACGACCTACGAGCGCATCGCTTATACATTGATTCAGAAATTAATGCACGGCAAGAAAGTAGTGCGATAGACGACGATGATTCATTGTGTGAAATTATTTCGAGACTCGAAAGTCGTTTAGTCTCGGGCCTCGCAGAATCGAATATGGAATCGGCGTTAGAAGAAATCGAATTTCTTGCGCTCTCACAGAATCGCGTCGATGCGCTCAGATATCTCTCCGAACAGCCCCACACCCGCCGAGAGCTTGTCGAACTAACCGGTGCCTCACAGCCGACACTGGGCCGGATTCTCCACGATTTCGAGGAGCGTGAGTGGATTGTCCGTGAGGATAGCGCTTACAGGGCGACTGTAACCGGTAAGCTCGTCTCACGGGGATTCAGCGAGTTAGTCGAGATTCTCGAAACCGATGCCAAACTTCGCCCGATTGTTCGGTGGCTTCCGACTGAGACAATTTCGTTCGACCTCGAACATCTGACAGCAGCGACGATTACCACGCCGAGTCAGGTTCGTCCAAATGCACCAGTCAAGCGCGCACTCAAACTGCTCAGCAATGCGAACGACGTTCGCATCTTTTCGTACGCCTTCAACGAACAGAGCCTCGACATCATCGCCAACCGTACCGAGGCCGGAGACCAGCAGTTCAAAGGTGTATTCTCGTCGGAGACAATCGACGCCCTTACCGACGATTCACAGTTGCGGGAGCAACTTCGGGCGCTCCTCGACGCCGACGGCGCAGAAATCCGCATCACCGACGAGTTGATTCCGATGGCGACGACGATTGCCGACTCGACGGTTCATCTGTTCTTACGCGACGACAACGGCATTCTTCAGGCGTCGATTGATGTCGACGAGCCGGCGGTTCGCTCGTGGGCGGAGGAGTTATTCGAAGATTACTGGCAGGCCGCAGAGCCGCTTGACTTTGACCGATTGTGATACATCTCGGTCACTGCGTCGACCAGACAACACGAATTAACAGCTAGCAGAGATGTTTCCACGATGGACCGTCATTCGACTTCGTCGAGCGATTCGAACTTGTCCCAGCACGCACACGGCAGGTCGTCTAACGACGTGACTTCATCCGGGAGGCTCGTGAGTGGAATCCCGGACCCAACCTCGTCGCACTCGCGTAGATGAACGCTGAAATCGTCGCTGGACATCGTATACATAATTTCGAGACTAGGCCAGAGCCTCTTAAAGACCATTGAGGTTAATCGGCGACACATTCGGGGGATACGTCAAAACAAGTCAGAGAACACGGAACACACGAACGGTATCGCGCTTACCCGGTTCGCAGAGGAGTTGTGCGAGGCCGAGGTTCGAAAATACGTCTTTCCAGTTGCGGTGGTAAAGTGGGAAATCGTCGTTGACGTAGCTTACCTCAGCACCATCTCGGCCACGCTGGGGGCCATTACCTTCGTTTTCGGCGGTGATGAGGAGGTCGGATGTTACACGGGAAAGCTCCTCGAATACCGCTGTGTCGTCGGGGTGAACGTGCTGGAGCGTTTCGACGGAGTAGACGACGTCGAACTTGTCATCCGGGAAGTTCGGGAGTAACTCCTCTATCGCGCCGGTGAGGAACGTACCTGTCTCGACGAGTTCCGGATAGTATTCGGCCATCACCTCGAACGACTCGTCGTTGATATCGATGCCGGTGATGTCCTCGTAGCCGCAGTTGTGAAGGTGGGCGAGATGGCGACCAGAGCTACAGCCAACTTCGAGAATCGACGCGTCCTCTCGCGCGTAGTGGTCGAACACAGTTGTGAGCGTCTCGCTAACCTCGTTCGGGCCGATTTGGGCGTAGTACTCGGGAGAGAAATCGCCGGAGCGTTCGGCCCAGCTACGATGGTTGTCATCCGAATCCATACACGCTGTAGCGAGAGCAGAAGTAAATGCTCCGCGGAGTAGTATTACAGTTCACGCACCGACCCCAAGTAATTCGCTTGTCGAGTCTTGAGGTTAGGATTGGCCCGTACTATGAGGGGGACAGATTGGAGTATGAGGAATGGGGCTGGTTTGGAGGGTAGAAGTACAATACTGGGAGGGATGTCGTAGCGTGCGTCAGGGGGACCAGGCGTGCTGTGGAGTATCTCTGGTGGGAACGTCAGCGGGGAGTTCGAGTGTACGGTGAAGGGTGGTACCAGGGGGGAGGCGCCACCGTTCGCGTCTGTGCAAGCGGGGACTGCGGCGGTGATTGCAGTGACACCGTATTTAGCTTCGGTCGAGACGGTATCTTGCGCACCGCATTCAGTAGTAACTCCGGGAGGATGATAATGGGTGAGAGTCGTCCCAACTGTTCTTCGCAATACAACCGTTTTTACGGACTGTTCGCACTGTTTCAGTTGGATTAACTGAATATTTACTGGTTGATATACTAACTAGCCGCTGGAGAATTGGCGGTTTACATGGTAAATCACGATTTGTCTATAATTTCGATTGCATAGGTGATGAATCAAACACAATCTTGGGTATTAAACTATCATTTTATATTAAATGAATACTGCAGATTGGTAAATAAAATATTATACCGTGGCATCCCCGACAAATAGAGAACTGACTCATGTCTGTCCAACGCGCCTCGTGGTCACGATGTGTGCCCCTCGTGGGGCTCATCGTCTTTATAACAGTCTTTGCGAGCGTGCTACCGGCCACGGTTGTAGCGGAAGACAGCGTTGAGGTGCGTGCAGTGGACCACTCCGGACCGGGTGTCATCGCAACCCAAAACGAGCGGACGTATGTTGCTTCGTGGCAACCATCGACGGTTTCGGTAGCCATCGCGGCGGACCACGGGACGTACGACGTGTGTCTCAAAACCGAATTAAACGACGGTTCAACGACGACGCTTGAGTGTCAACGACTTCAAAACACGAGCGTTGGCAGCGAGCAGCGCGTCAACTTCGACATCGCACGATGGCCAGGAAACGCAACTGGTGAACAAGTCCTGACCACTGTCGTGCGGCCCTCCGGCGGTGGTTCCCCGGCTGCACAGGCGAGTCGAACGATTACCGTGCTTGCAACAGAAGGCGATGCTGACGGCGACAATCTGGGAAACAAACGTGAAGTAGAGCGGGGAACGAGCGTTCTCGTCGCCGATACGGATACCGACGGACTCACTGACGGTGACGAAGTGAACCGATACGAGACGGACCCAACGAACACTGACTCCGATAGCGACGAACTCAGCGATGGGGTTGAAGTAAACGAACTCGGGAGTAACCCGACAGAGAAAGATACCGATGGTGATGGTCTCGCCGACGGTGCAGAGGCCACAACGTACGGAACCGACCCAACTGTTGGTGATACTGACGGCGACAACCTCGATGATGGTCCCGAGGTAAACACCTATGAGACCAATCCGACTGTCACCGACACCGACGGCGACGGGCTCGCTGACGGTCCAGAAGTGAACGTCCACGAAACAGATCCGACTGCCGCCGACACCGACGGTGACGGCCTCAACGACGGGGAAGAGACGAACCGATACGAGACCAACCCCACCAAATCGGATACAGACGGTGATGGTCTCAACGATGGCCGGGAAGTAACCGTCATCGGAACAAATCCGAATCGCGGGGATACCGATGGAGACGGACGCGGTGACGGGACAGAAGTAGATGCGGGGACTGACCCGAGTTCCACAGTAGGCTCCGTTTTACGTTCACTCGGTATCGATGCGAGGTTCTCGATGCTTGCACTCGTAGTCGGCGGCGGCGCGCTCGTTATTCTCACTGTGCTCGCCGTACTCGGTGGCGTTGTACTCAGCAAACGGTATGCACACTTTCTGAGTTCGAATTCTCGAGTAGGAAGATACCTCCAAAGAAGAGAGAAAAGAGAGACAGACACCGTCTCTGACGCGGAAACACTAACTCAATCACAGGTGGAGGAGTTACTCGACGACGAAGCACGCGTACTCAAACTCCTGGATGAAAGCGATGGACAACTCCGTCAATCGGCAGTCGTTGAAGGGACGGGATGGTCTAAGTCGAAGGTCAGCCGGGTTCTCTCACAGATGGACGAAGAGGGCGTCGTGAAGAAAATCAACGTTGGCCGAGAGAACCTCATCATTCGTCCCGAAAACGTCCCCGAACACGCTCGGTCGCCGTTCGAAGAATCCTGAGTATCGGCTGGGAATCGTCGTTGTTGGACGACTGATGACATGTGTCACCAGTTGCAAACGCTACTATAGAGTATACTCACAGATGTCGCGGTGGTCGGTTTACTACGAGTTACGTTCTCGAAACATGTAAACCACGAAACTTATATGGGGTCAGACAAGCCAATAAAACGATAATGGCAGAGAGACAACACTATTTAAGACGAGTCCATAGATGAGTCCGCAAAAACCGAATCACGACGGTTTACCGGTCCTTTCTTGGTTCTTCGTCGCAGTTATTGTACTCTCGACTGTCGCCGTTCCGATAGCTGCGGGACCAGCAAAGGCTGCCAAGGCGCATGTTGGAATTACGAACGTAAAGGTTGCTCCGGACAAACCAGCGCCGGGTCAACAAACCGAACTCAAAGTAACGATACAAAACGGAGAAAACAGCCCCAGCGTAGTTGACATCACCGATGTCTACGTCCGACGACAGGGGAATCCGAGCGATATTGCCCGAATCGAAGATGTCGGAACAATAACTATTGGTGGGAATATATCTATACCACTGACAGCTTCCTTCGATGAACCCGGGTTGAAAAATCTCCGAGTCATTCTCGTTGGCAGACAAAAAGGTGGCTCGCACGTTCGCGTACGGTATCCAGTGACTGTCGATGTCCAAGAACCAACTCGACCTCAAATCGAACTTTCAGCCGAAGAGGCAGTCCCCGGGGCTACTCGGTCAGTCAACGTCACTGTATCGAACGGCCTCAACCACGACATTCGGCAGTTGAAACTCACGTCGTCTGCTTCGGATGTGAATTTCAGCGTAAACGAACGTGTGAAACCACGATTAGAAGCAGGTAATTCGACCACGTTTACGTTCCCTGCTCGTGTCTCCAAGGCAGGTTCGCATCCGGTGAACGTGTCGCTTCAGTATTCGGATCGAGGTGTAGAACACCAAATCACCCGAACATATCAGACCAACTTTGACTCCCCGACAAACCCCGGCAAAATCATCTTAACCGACGTCAAAGCGACGCAGACCGGTGGGTCTCTCGAAATATCAGCAACTGCTGGGAACGTTGGGTCGAGTACTGTCGAAGGCGTCGTCGTCTCGGTTGCCGATTCACCGGCCGTTGAACGAAGCAAGTACTTCGTCGGAAGTGTCGACAAGAGTGATTTCTCGTCGTTCACGCTCCAATCGAATGTTGCTGGTAACGTATCATCTGTGCCGGTCAAAGTGGCGTACACCGTTGGCGGCGTGAAGAAATCGTTCACTACAAACGTCAGCGTCAGCCGCCAAGTCGTGAGACGGCAAGCACCCAGCGGTGGTGGGCTCCCACTGCTCCCGGCAGGCGGTGCTGCCCTCGTACTGCTCGTCGGTGCAGTAGCCTATATCCGGCGACGATGATGATAAATGACTCCGGACATCTCCCCACATATCGATATGGAACAAGCGGGAGAAACCCGCGAGAGTGTTCAGAGGTCTACGATGAACGCTGCTGATGACGTAATCATTCGGGGCGAAGACGTCGTTAAAGAGTACCAAACGGGAAACCAGACCGTTCAAGCGCTGAAAGGCATCGACTTCGGTATTCGGCCGTCCGACTTCGTCGCTATCGTTGGACCGTCAGGAAGTGGGAAGTCCACGCTACTCAACCTCCTGGGATTGCTGGACGTCCCGTCTAACGGTACGGTTCGACTCCGGGGAGAGGACGTATCGACGTTCTCTGACGCCGACCGGACCCCCCCCCCCCCCCCCCCCCCCCCCCCCCCCCCCCCCCCCCCCCCCCCCCCCC
>NZ_JBZRPK010000448.1:0-4784 GCF_058382125.1 Haloferax sp. s1 | reverse complement strand
TACCCGCAGTTCGTCTTCGCGTACCTGCGGGTGCTCGGCATCTTCCTGGCGGGGAGCGTCCTCTCTATCATCGCCGGCATTTTCGTCGGCCTCGGCCGCGTTTCGAAGACCAGAATTACAGATATGGTTGCGAGTGGCTACGTCGAGTTCTTCCGTGGAACGCCGCTTCTCTTCCAACTTGTCGTCATCTTCTTCGGGATTCCCGCGTTCTGGCCGCCGGGTCAATTCCCCATCTCGAACTGGGCAATTCCGGCTGCTATTATCGGCCTGACACTCAACCACGCCGCGTACGTCGGTGAGGCTGTCCGCGGCGGCATCAACGCTGTTCCGGAAGGTCAGATGGAGGCGGCCCGCTCGCTTGGAATGTCTTACGTCCAGTCGATGCGAGAAGTCGTGCTGCCGCAGGCGTGGCGCAACGCGCTCGCCGCCATCGGTAACGATCAGGTCATCCTCGTGAAGGACACCTCACTCCTGACGGTTATCGCTGTTGAGGAACTCATCAGTGCCTTCCGGAACGTCAATTCTACGACGTTCGATCCGTGGACGCCGATTCTGCTCGTCGCCATCGCCTACCTCGGAATCACGCTGCCGCTCGGCAAGGTGGTTCGACACCTCGAATCCCGTGCCGAGTGGGGAGGTGACCGACGATGAGCCTCCTCGAATTCGAGAAAGTAAACAAGTACTTCGGCGAGACGCACGTCCTGAAAGACGTCGACCTGCACGTCGAAGAAGGAGAAGTGTGCGTCATCATCGGCCCCTCGGGGTCCGGGAAGTCCACGCTCCTTCGCTGTGCGAACCGCCTCGAAGAGATTCAGGACGGTGAGATTCGACTCGCGGGACAGTCAATCTCCAACCCCGAAGCGGATATCAACCGACTGCGTCAGCGCATCGGGATGGTGTTCCAGAGCTTCAACCTCTTCCCCCACAAGACGGCGCTGGAGAATGTGACGCTCGGGCCGCAGAAGGTCAAAGGAGTCGACAAGGCCACCGCGAAACGAAATGCGGAGACGCTTCTCGACCGCGTCGGTCTCGGCGATCAGGCGGACTCCTACCCGAATCAACTCTCCGGCGGACAGCAACAGCGCGTCGCCATCGCTCGCGCGCTGGCGATGGACCCGCACGTGATGCTCTTCGACGAGGTCACGAGCGCACTCGACCCCGAACTGGTCGGGGAAGTGCTCGAAGTGATGCACGGACTCGCCGAGGAGGGGATGACGATGCTTGTCGTCACCCACGAGATGGGCTTCGCCCGCGAAGTGGGCGACCGCATCGTCCTCATGGCCGATGGCCGTGTCGTCGAGGACTCGCCACCGGATGTGTTCTTCGAGAATCCACGAACTGACCGGGGCAAACAGTTCCTCTCGAAGTTGCTCTGAGTTGGGGCCCACTTGCACCCGTGTGTGCTGAGTGAGTCGGGCACACACCCGACAACCATCCAACAAGCTTATACGCGGAACTGCCGCTTCACTGCGGCATGAACGACGTAATTCGCAACTTCAGCTCTGAACCCCCCGATTTCGAACGACGGAAGGCGATTCTGTTCTGCCAAACCTGTGGTCGCGCCGCGCACATCGACGAGTGGCCGGTACAGACAACCGACGACCACACCCGGCGAATCGACTGTCCGGACTGCGGCGAGGTCGTCTGGAACGGACTGGAGTCCGACGAGGCAGAAGCAGCGGACCGACTGCCGACGCCGACGGCGTAATCAGGCGGTCGAATTAACGAACGAATCAGCAGCAGCGGCTCGATTAGAAGAAGTCACTCAGCCCAGACTGACCGTCGTCGGTCGACGCCTCGGCTTCGTCGCTCGCCGCGGATTCGTCGTCGCGGTTGAGAACATCGTCGTCTCCGTCGGTCGCGGCGTCGGTCTCGCCCCCGTTTTCGCCATCGATGGAGACATCCTCCATTCCGGCGAACGCTCCACCGGCGTGTTCTTCGACCAGTTCCTCGCGGAGTTCTTCGGCGTCTTCGACGATGGACTGGACCTTGTTCGTCGTCTCACCGCTCCCGGTGACAAACGAGACGTGAGAGGTGTCGAAGTCGTAGTACGCGGTCATCGCAACTGTCAACTCCCGGGGCTTGCAGTGATGGGTCACCGCCGAGAGATAGGGAAGCACTTCGCGGCGGGCGGTCGACATGCTAAATCCGCCTTTCTCCGCGATTTTCCGGACGACGGTGTCGCGTGTCTTGTCTCGGGTCGACCGGTATGGTGCGCCCCCGTAGCGAGTCCACCCGCCGCGGGTTCGGTCCCGCGACGCGGCGACACCGGCGGCGAGGTTGTCCGTCGCGTAGCGCCAGTACGAGTAGTTCTGCGAGGCGCGAACGCGACCCAGCCAGCGGTCGGCGTTGGCGAGGAATTCGTAGGCGCGGGCGAGTTCGTCGGGTTCGTAGACGAGAGAGACTTTGTCCTCGACCCACTTCGTGAGGTCGTCCGGCGTCTCGTCCACGTCGTAGGCGGTGTAGAGCGCCTCTTGTGCGGATTCCTCTTTGAGAACGGCGTCGAGGAACTCGAACAGACCGACCGAGCGGTCGCGGTCGCCCATAATCACGTCTTCTTCCGTGATTTTGTCGCGTCCCTCGGCGATTGCCTGGAGGTCGTTGACCGCCGAGCGCAGGTCGCCGCTGTTCATGTCGGCGATTGCTTGGAGGGCGTCCGATTCGAACTCCAGTCCTTCCTTCCGGCAGATATCGCGGAGGACGGGAACGATAGAACGCGCCGACACGTCGCGGAACTCGATTTCCTGACAGGCGTTCCGCAGGCCGCGACTCATGTCGTAGAACTCGTTGGCGATGAGGACGATAGGTTGGCTCGACGACTTGACGAGTTTCGTCACGGCACTGGACCCGCCGCGGTCGTAGTTGCCGTGGATGTTGTCCGCTTCGTCGAGGATGACCAACTGTCGGGTGGACGTGCCCGTCGACGACCCGGAAAGCGTCGCGTTCTTCGCAGCGCGCCCGGCGAAGCGTTCGATGACATCGCCGGTTCGCTGGTCTGACGCGTTCAATTCGACCGTCTCCCAGCCCATGTCCGACGCGAGCGCGTGGGCGGCAGAGGTCTTTCCGATGCCCGGACTCCCGTAGACGACAACAGCCTCTCGGTGGTCGTCCCACGATTTAGCCCACTCTGCGAGGGCGTCGCGAGCCTTGTTGTTGCCGCGGACCTCGGAGAGCGACGATGGGCGGTACTTCTCCGTCCAGTCTACCATTACCGGAGGAAGGAACGAGGCGCGTTTAGTGATTGCGGAGCGGCGTTCGCCTACGTGGTCTCGTCGGTCAATTCGTCGAACGTTCCGTCTTCGCTCACGTCGGCCAGCGCCCGGTTGAGTAACTCGTAGACCACGAACTCCTCGTAATGCTGTGTCTCGCAGTACTCACACGGTTGTAGCTCCCGCGCGACCGCCTCGATACGCTCGCCGTGTTCGCGGTACAACTGCTCGATAAGCGAAGTGACCCCCTCCCGCGCCGTCGCTTGCGCCTCGCGTAGTTCGTCCGCACTCTCTTCGGGGAGGTCGTACGCGAACACGCGCGTGTTGGATTTGTAGTATTTGAGCGTCCCCCCACTGGCGTCTTCGAGCCGGGCGATTTCGATGAGCCCGGCGTCTTTGAGGATGGTAACGTGGTGCCGAACTGTCGTCTCTACTTTGTCCTCACCGCGCCGTTGCAACTCCTCGTGAATCTCGCTGATGGTCATCTCCCGGTCGGCCAGCATATCGAGAATTTTCGCGCGTACGTCGTTTTCCAGCGCCTTTGCTTTCTCCGGAGCCATCGTGATGATGTTCCGTACTGGAACATCGGTTTCGAGGAGCGACATCTGTGTCACTAGATATGGGTCTGGGAATCCTAAGGCTGTCGTGAATCTATGCTACCAGTTGGATGAATATAGAACCGGTACAAAATCTATCATAGTGCCTTTCACTGCTCCACTCCAAAGATGAATCACGATGAGTACCGCACGCGTCCACTACGACATCGGGGGAATGTCGTGTTCGTTCTGCGCCGAGAGTATCCGTAAGGCGTACAAACGAACGGAGGGCGTCGAGGAAGTGAACGTGAGCCTCGCCCACGAAGAGGTGCGCCTACGGTACGACGAAGACCTGCTCAGCGAGGTCGAACTCAAGGATACGCTACGCGACCTCGGCTACACCATCCGCGACCCGGACAAGCAGAAGCGATTCGAGGAACAGCAAAAGGAAGTCGAACAGGCCAAGCGACGATTGACGCTCGCGGGCGTGGCATCGCTCGTGACGGCCGGACTGATGCTGTTCATGATTTTCGTTCGAGGGTCCTTCGAATCGGACGCGCTCTGGATGGACCTCGTGACCCTCGGCCTCGCACTGGGGACGGTGTTCGGCCCCGGTCGATATATCATCGAGAAGGCGTACAACAGCCTTCGACGCCGCATTTTCAATCAACACGTCCTCCTCGAAGCCGGCGCGTTCGCCGGACTGTTTGGGGGATTCCTCGGGCTGTTCGTCTTTCCGGCGTTCCCGACGGTCCACTTCTTCGCCGTCTCGGTGTTCATCACGACGTATCACATCCTCTCCGAGTACACGAGCCTCATCGTCCGTACACGGGCCTCACGAGCAGTACAAGGGCTGCTCGACCTTCGACCCGATACCGCCCGGCGCGTCCACGACGCTACGGTCGTAGAAGTCGGTGTCAGCGAACTGGAAGTGTGCGACCACGTGCGCGTCAAACCCGGCGCAAGCGTCCCTGTGGACGGCACCACCGTTGCAGGCAAAACCGCCGTGGACGATAGCGCCGCTCTGGTCGAGTTCGGT
>NZ_JBZRPK010000449.1:496-4754 GCF_058382125.1 Haloferax sp. s1 | reverse complement strand
TGCCGCGGTGCCGGTCTACGGCGAAGCCTAAGACAGGCCTGCGACGGCCCACAAGTTCCGGCGCGCGCAAATTATTACGGCCCAAGTGAACCAATCACAAACACGACACCCGTTAGAAAATAGAGGATACATCACCTCGATATTCGGACGAACGTGCCACCATATATAATCGGTTGGAGAAATGTGTTGATTTTTCCTCCGATATGCGACGGCATACCGCATCATTTATCATACCCACATCAGCAACAGGGTGATAGAAATGAGCGAACGTGAAACGTGGGCAACTAGGGCAGGGTTCATCCTCGCTGCTGTGGGCAGTGCGGTCGGCCTCGGGAACATCTGGCAGTTCCCCTTCAAGACCGCCCAGTTCGGTGGTGCATCCTTCCTTATCGTCTACCTCATCTCGGCACTTGGTATCGGCCTTCCGGCCATCCTCGCCGAGTTCGTTATCGGACGGAAAACCAACCTGAATACCATCAGCGCCTTCGAGAAACTCGGCTACAAGAACTGGCGCATCGTCGGGGCAATCGGTTTATTCACCGGCTTTTGGATTCTCTCGTACTATAGCGTCGTCGGTGGGTGGGTCCTCCGATACATCGGCGGCAGTCTGACGGGTGCGTACTTCGGCGCACCGGCGGAGTACTTCGGCCAGATTTCGGCCGGTATGGACGCACTCGCGCTTCACGCCGTCTTCATGGTACTCGTCGTCGGCATCGTCGCGGCCGGTATCGAAGACGGCATCGAGAAGGCGACGAAGCTGATGGTTCCGAGTATCATCGTCATCCTCGGAATCCTCGCCGTGTTCGCCTTCACGCTCCCCGGCGCGTCCGAGGGGTACGCGTACTTCCTCTCGCCGGACTTCAACGCGCTCGCCGAGAACTTCGGAGACATCGTCCCGTTCGCCGTCGGGCAGGCGTTCTTCTCGCTGTCGCTCGGGATGGGCGCGATGATTACCTACGCCTCTTACATCGACGGCGACCAGAGCCTGTTCGGTGACGGCATCACCATCGTCTTCCTGAACAGTTTCGTCGGCATCCTCGCCGGTCTCGTCGTTCTCCCGCTTTTGTTCGCACAGGGTATCGACCCCAACACGAGCGGTGCGGGTGCAGTGTTCATCAGCGTCGCTGGCGCGTTCGGAGACATTCCCGGTGGCAATATCATCGGTCTCGTCTTCTTCGGGGTGGTTCTCATCGCGGCGCTTTCGTCCGCAATCAGTCTCCTCGAAGTGGTCGTCTCGTGGGCCATCGACAACTACGACGTGAGTCGCCCGCAGATGGCAGTCGGTCTCGGCAGCGTCATCTTCCTGCTCGGCGTCCCGTCGGCAATCGACACCGCGTGGCTCGGTTGGTTCGACACGCTCGCGTACAAACTACTGCTTCCGGTGTCCGTCCTCGGTATCCTCGTCTTCGCGGCGTGGGTCTACGGTGCCCCCGCCCTCGACGAACTGATGAAGGGTAGTGGCCTCGGCGACGGTATCGGCCTCACGTGGCTCTGGATGGCCCGGACGCTCGTCATCGTGGCCGTCGTGGCAACGCTGGTGCTCGGTCTCCAGACGTTATTCCTCGGCGAGTCGCCGGCCATTATCCCGCCGGCTCTGCCATCGCTGCCTCTCTGAGGCGGCGAACAATCGCACTTTTTAGCTAGTTATGAATCGTTAGTGGCAACACATTATTTCTGATTCATCGACAGTGGTTTTTGCACATAGGACACCTAAAACCGTTAAATTTCTCCAGTGATGTTTCGTCGGTTCGAAAGTCATTTTAGGCCTGGGCTGTCAATGGGTATCAATGACACGAGAAACATGGGCAACACGGCTCGGGTTCATCCTCGCCGCTGTCGGAAGCGCGGTAGGACTCGGGAACATCTGGCGGTTTCCGTGGCAAACCGCCGAAAACGGGGGGAGCGCGTTCCTCGTCGTATATCTCGGAATCGTTCTTCTCGTCGGTGTGCCTGGGCTCCTCGGCGAGTTCGTTATCGGCCGACGCGCGAATAAATCACCAGTTGGCGCACTCCGTGACCTCTCGGGGTCGAAAAAGTGGGGCGTCGTCGGCGCATTCTCGGTTATCACCGGTCTCTCGCTTCTCTCGTTCTACAGCGTCGTCGGTGGCTGGATTCTCCGCTACCTCATCGAAAGCGGGGCTGCCATCGTCGGTGGAAATCCCGCGTACTTCACTAACCCCGGACAGTACTTCGGCGGTGTCTCCGCCGGTACTGATGCCGCACTCTACCACCTCCTGTTCCTCGGACTGACCGCACTCATCGTCTTCGCAGGTATTCGCAAGGGCATCGAACTCGGCACCAAAGTCATGATGCCCGCAGTTCTCGTCCTCCTCGTCACGCTCGCGGCGTGGGCCGCGACACAACCGAACGCCGCCGCCGGATACGCTTTCTTCCTCCGATTCGACCCCTCCGTCATCTCGGAGAACTTCTTTGCTATCCTCGGCCCGGCCGTCGGGCAGGCACTCTTTACCCTCTCACTCGGCGCGGGAACCATGATTACCTACTCCTCGTATCTCGACGAAGACCGGTCGCTTCCCTTCGACGGGAGCGCCATTGCCGTGCTCAATACGAGTGTCGGCGTCATCACTGGTCTCGTCGTCTTCCCGCTTCTCTTCTCGCAGGGTATCAACCCGACCGAGACCGGAACCGGGCCGGGTGCGCTGTTCATTGGCCTCGCGGGCGCGTTCTCGCAACTCCCCGCCGGGACGCTCATCGCCACGACCTTCTTTGCCGTCGTGACCCTCGCGGCGCTGTCGAGTTCCATCAGCATGCTCGAAATCCCCGTCGCGTTCCTCGTCGACGAGTACGGCGTCTCGCGCAAGCATGCTGTCATAAGCATGACCGCCATCGTCGCCGTGACCGGGACCGTCTGCGCGTTCAACCCTGCCATTTTCGGCTTCGTTGCAGGCACCCTTGTGAACATACTCATGACTGCGGGCCTCGCCGCCTTCCTGCTGTTCGTTGGCTGGGTCATGGGCCGTGACGCTATCGAGGAGTTCGCCTCGGGCGCGGGCGAGTTTGGACGAACCCTCGGAACGCCGTGGCTCTTTGCCGTTGGTGTCATCCTTCCCCTGTTTCTCGTCTTCACGCTGCTGACGCACTTCGGCGTGGACACGAACATCGGCTTCTGGCCGACCGTCGCCCTCGCCATCGTCGCGAGCACCGCCGCATTCCTCGGTCTTCGCCACCCCCATTCTGTCGTCTAAACTCTAGCACTATTTGACAGCTAGTTGATTAGAACTGTATTTCCAACTAATTTTCCCGGGTCGTCCTCTCACGCTCTGTGTTTCCGGTCCGTTTTCTCCCACTCCGCCTTTCGCGACATTCTCGGGGACGCTACTTTCACGGCTCGTAACTGTGATGATTGTTCGGACCAATATACGTCAACTGTCGAAGTAAGGGTTGCCGGATTGCGGAACTCCTTTGACCCCAGCCTGCGCACTGACAGTTCAATGAGAGAAGGTGATCTGGCATGACGATGGAAGACCGGATCGACGAACTTCGTGAGAAACGCGAGGAAGCGCTGAAGGGTGGCGGTGAGGACCGAATCGCCTCCCAGCACGACAAGGGCAAAATGACCGCCCGCGAGCGAATCGACTATTTCCTCGATGACGGTACGTTCCGAGAATTCGACCAGTTCCGAACCCACCGGAACCACAAATTCGGAATGGAAGAGACGAAGCTTCCGGGCGACGGCGTCATCACCGGACACGGCGAGGTTGACGGTCGAACTGTCTTTGTTTTCGCCCACGACTTCACCGTCTTCGGCGGGTCGCTCGGCGAAGTGTTCGCCGAGAAGATATGCAAGGTCATGGACAAGGCGATGGAAGTCGGTGCGCCGGTCATCGGCCTGAACGACTCCGCGGGCGCTCGGATTCAAGAGGGTGTCCAGTCGCTCGGTGGCTTCGGCGAAATCTTCCGCCGGAACACCGAGGCATCCGGCGTCGTTCCGCAGATTTCGGCTATTATGGGTCCCTGTGCTGGCGGTGCGGTGTACTCCCCCGCGCTGACGGACTTCACGTTCATGGTCCGCGACACCAGCCACATGTTCATCACCGGACCCGACGTTATCAAGACGGTCACCGGCGAGGAAGTCACCTTCGACGAACTCGGCGGTGCGACGACCCACACTTCGACGAGCGGGGTGGCTCACTTCGCTACGGACACCGAAGAACAGGCGCTCGACGATATCCGCCACCTGCTTTCCTACCTCCCGCAGAACAACGTCTGTCTCTTTTCCACTTCTCCGAGCTCACGT
>NZ_JBZRPK010000449.1:0-486 GCF_058382125.1 Haloferax sp. s1 | reverse complement strand
AAGACGGCCACCGGCGAGGAAGTCACCTCCGCCGACCTCGGCGGTGCGCCGACCCCCACTCCGCCGAGCGGGGTGGCTCCCTTCGCTACGGCCACCGAAGAACAGGCGCTCGGCGATACCCGCCCCCTGCTTTCCTCCCCCCCGCAGAACACCGTCGAAGACCCGCCGCGAGTGGAGCCGTGGGACGACCCAGAGCGCGTCGCAGACGAACTCGAAGAGATCGTTCCCGACCAACCGCGGAAGCCCTACGACATTCACGACGTGCTCAACGGCGTCCTCGACGAAGGTTCGTTCTTCGGCGTACAGGAGGACTTCGCGAAGAACATCGTCGTCGGCTTCGGCCGGCTCGACGGCCACTCCGTCGGTATCGTCGCCAACCAGCCCCGGGTGAACGCCGGTACCCTCGACATCGAAGCGTCCGAAAAGGGTGCGCGATTCATCCGATTCTGTGACTCGTTTAATATCCCCATCCTGTCGTTCGTGGAC
>NZ_JBZRPK010000450.1:1476-4837 GCF_058382125.1 Haloferax sp. s1 | reverse complement strand
GAGTTTGAACGACGTGTCGCCGCCGCGCTCGGCGAACCCAAGGTCGACCCGCACGGCGACCCCATCCCAAGCGCCGACCTCACGCCCCCGGATTCGTCGGGGATGACGGCGCTCGTGGACCACGAAGTCGGTGACCAACTCGTCGTCTGTCGCGTTAGCGACCGCGACCCAGAGGAGTTAGAGTACCTCTCCGAAGCGGGGGTCACACCCGGAACGACCATCGAGATAACTGACATCGCACCCTTCGGCATGGTCACGGTTCGCGTCTTGGACAGCGACCGCGAACAGAGCCTTCCCGAAGCCGTCGCACAGACCATCCGCGTCCGCCCGCCCGACGAATCCTGTGATGGCGAAGGGGTGTCACCCGCGTGACTGGCTGGGCAGAGATTCTCGTCGTTGCACTCGTCACTCAACTCGCGGTGCTTCCCGGCGAGAAGGGCCAGTTCATCATCGCCGGACTATCGACGCGGTACGACCCGAAAATCGTCGTCGCAGCGGCTGGCTCGGCGTTCGGCGTCTGGACGGTTTTCGAAATCGCCCTCGGGAACGCGCTCAAGAACGCGCTTCCACCGGTTGTGCTCGACGCCGTCACCGCAACGTTGTTCGCGCTCTTCGCAGTACTCTTGCTTCGGTCTGTCCCGTCGCGCGGTAGCACCCCTGCGAGTACCGACGGTGGTGTCGCAGAGACCGAACCCACGCTGAGCGTGTTCGGTCACGAACTGTCCGGTCAGGGGTTCGGTGGCTTTCTCCCCATCTTCGTGATGATGGCCGCTGGCGAGTTCGGCGACAAGACACAACTCGTCACCATCGGACTCGCCGTCCAGTACGGCGCACACCCCGCGATTTGGGCCGGTGAGATGCTTGCGATTGTCCCGGTGAGCATCGCTAACGCGTACTTCTTCCACCGTTTTTCCCACCGGTTCGACACGCGGAAAGCGTACTTCGGCGCAGCCGCCCTCTTCGGCTTTTTCGCCTTCGATACGGTTCTCAACATCTTCACCGGAATCTCGATTTGGGAGCAGTTCATCGACATCGTGAGCAGCACCGTTCTCGGTCTCTTCTGACCCAGTTCCCCCACCGCTGTCGATTTCGCGGTATTTTTCACGGATTCGACCCTATGAGTGATTCATGTCTACCGTCCTCCCCTCTCTCGGTGCCGGGGTGGTCTTCGGCCTCGCGCTCGCCGCCCCGCCGGGACCGATGAACGCCGTCATCGCAGAGGAAAGCGTCGTCCGTGGTTGGTCTGCCGGTACCCGCGCCGGACTCGGTGCGATGAGCGCCGACGCCCTCTTTTTCGTGCTCGCGGCGCTCGGTCTCGTCGCGTTCGTCAATCAGTTCCCGACGTTGCAGGCGCTGATGGTCGGCGTCGGTGGTGTCCTCATGCTCTATTTCGCCTACGGCGCGGCACAGGAGATGGATACGACGTTCCGCGAGGCTGCTGACCCCCACGCCGACAGTGCCGGGTTCTCGAAGGCGTTCGTGCTCGCATTGACGAATCCGTACCAGATTCTCTTCTGGCTCACCATCGGCGTCGGACTGCTCGAAACCGGGACAGTCGACGTGCTCTCTCACATGCCTTACCTCGGCGAGTCGCTGTCGAACCTCCTCATCGTCCAGACGGGAAGTCCGGCGCTCATTATCGGCTTTTTCACCGGTATTACCATCTGGGCAACCGGGTTCCCGGCGGCGCTCGTCGCGGCGGAAAAGCGGGTTGATTCGTTCGCCCCGACGGTCGCCGCGGTTAGCGCGCTCGTCCTCGGCGGATTCGGCGTCGGCTTTATCTGGGACGCGGTGCAGTCGCTCGTTCTCTGACAACGCAGTCTCACCTTTTTCGCAGAAAAACAGCGAACTCGAATTCGCTCGGTGCCCCGGTTCACATGTCGCGGACGATGTCGTCGCCGAGCGTGTCGAGATAGCTAAAGTGGTCGTCGCCGACCTGACTCTCTACGTCGTGGTCCGTGTAGTTCGTAGGTGGCGTGTCACCGCTTTCGATGCCGGTCTCTCCGAGCGCCTGGTCGAACTCGAAGGTGTTGTATGCCCACTGGAGCACATCGTCGGCCGCGCTGTGGTAGTTATGGACGGCACCGGTCTGGTCGCGAATCGCCTCGTAGGTCGCGCGGCTCTCCTCCTTTCCGGGCACCTCGTTGTCCGTGGCCGCGCCGAGTGGGTGCATCGTTTCGATTTTGTAGCCCAAGTCGGTCCAGTCGTTGCGATTGTTAAGCGTCCGAATCGTGCTGAAGATGACTTGTGCGCCGAGCGAGTGGCTCACAAACCGGGTGTTCGTTCCGGGCGAAGCGCGCTTGACATCGAGTGCGAACTGCGCGAGTTTGCGGCCGTTCTTCTGGGCGATCTCTTGCGCTTCGTACCATCCGTAGTCTATGCCCTCTCCTTTGTCGCTGTCCCACGTGTAGCCGACGACTGCGCCGTCGTATCCGGCTTCGTCCAGTTTCGTGTCGGCCTTCGCTATCTTGTCGAGGGCCGCTTGTTCGGGGTCGTCTCTGTTTTTGTCCCACCCGTGGACGAATACAGTCAAATCTGAGACACTATCGGTGTCGATGCACGGAACGTCACCGGTAGTCCCGTAGTCGTGGGCAGTGTGGCCGGACGTGAGATTCGCCTCGTTGTCGAAGTGGTCACGCGTCGAGACGTGCGGAACCGACGCGGCGGCCGCCGGAGCGGCACCGAAGACCGTGAGTCCGGAGAGTGCTGCTGCTGTCGTCGCGAGGAATCGTCGTCTGCTTGCCATGGGTTATCATCCCGCACTCGGCGGGTGGAGTTTCGTGCGCACCGAAACATAATAAATCAAACTACGGTCTGCTACGTAGACGAATAGTTCCCACAACCCCCCGATAGCCGACCCGTCGAGACGAGAAACACTATGAACCACCGTGGCCGATTCCCGCGTATGTTCGACAAGTCGACGTGGATCAAACTCCCTCGGAACGTGCTTCAGGGCCACGGCGTCCTCGACGACCTCTCGGCCGCAGTCGACGAGTTGTACCTCTCGGGTGAGCCGTTCCTCGTCACGAGTCCGACGCCGGAGCGCATCGCAGGCGACCGGATTCGTGCGCAGTTCGACGGAATTTCGTCGGTCTCGTTGGACCGTGCGAGCTTTGAATCGGTCGAGCGCGTCGTCGAGCAGGCGCGCGAGCAGAACGCCGGCTATCTCATCGCCCTCGGTGGCGGCAAGCCCATCGACGTGGCGAAGATGGCCTCCGACCGCCTCGACTGTGGATTCGTCTCGGTCCCCACGGCGGCGAGCCACGATGGCATCGTCTCCGGCCGGTCGTCGATTCCCGAAGGCGACACGCGTCACTCGGTCGCCGCCGACCCGCCGCCGGCTGTCGTCGCCGCCACCGCA
>NZ_JBZRPK010000450.1:0-1466 GCF_058382125.1 Haloferax sp. s1 | reverse complement strand
GGGGCGGGGGCGCGGGCGCGCGCGCACGACCCCCCCTCCCCCCCCCCCCCGGGGGGCGGGCCACCCACGGCGGGGGGGAGGGGGGCCCCCCGCCCCCCCTCGCCTGTGGTCCCGCCGCGGCCCCCGCGGGGGCGGCCCAGGCGGCCCTCCTCCCGGGCGGGTCGTCGATCCCGGAGGGCGCCACGCCTCACGCGGGCGCCGCCGCCCCGCCGCTGGCTGTCGTCGCCGACACCGAACTGCTCGCGGAGGCTCCGTGGGAACTCACGACCGCGGGCTGTGCGGACATCATCTCGAACTACACCGCGGTCAAGGACTGGGAACTCGCCCACCGCCTGAAGAATGTCGAATACTCCGAATACGCGGGCGCGCTCTCACAGATGACAGCCGAGATGCTCGTCCAGAGCGCCGACTCCATCAAGCCGGGTCTCGAAGAGTCCGCGTGGATAGTCACGAAGGCGCTCGTCTCTTCGGGTGTCGCCATGTCTATTGCCGGGTCGTCCCGGCCCGCCTCGGGTGCTGAGCACCTCTTTTCTCACCAACTCGACCGCATCGCCCCCGGCCGCGCGCTCCACGGCCATCAGGTCGGCGTCGGTTCTATCCTCACCGAATACTTCCACAGCGGCCCTCGCGGCGAGTGGACGGATATCCGCGACGCCCTCTCGACGATGGGCGCGCCGACGACGGCCGACGAACTCGGTATCGACGGCGAGACGGTTATCGAGGCGCTGACGACGGCCCACGAGATTCGCGACCGCTACACCATCCTCGGCGACGGCGTCAGCGAGGACGCGGCCATCGAGGCGGCGACGATTACTGGCGTTATCTAAACCACCTTTTAACGCCTCGGGTCGCAGGGCGACCACTCGGCGCAAAAACCTGTCCTCGTGAGCGTGAACGAACGAAGGCTCGTGAGATGCGCCGCGTCTCACGGCGGAGGGAAAAGGCCGCAGCTCGCTCACTCCGTTCGCTCGCTGCGGTCCGAGTCAGAGCGACTTCCCCGCTTGTCTTGTCCAACCTCTTCCCGTTCCGAACCCGAAGAGGGATTACACCGTCTTCCTAATCCCCGGTCATGGCAACTGCGAGCGCCGGCAATCCGCTGAAGGAACATCCCGCGGCCGCGACTGCTGTCCTCTCGGTGGTCGGCTACGCTGTCGTCGTCGGCACCTTCCTCGGATTCGTCCCCGGCAGGGTCTTTCCCGACTTGTCGCTCGAACAGGTGAACCTCCTTTCGGACGCGATTGCTGTCGTCAACACCATCAACGTCCTCGTCATCGCGGCTGGCTGGCGCTGGATTCGGCGCAACGAGGTGAAAAAACACGCCACCGCGATGGTTACTTCGTTCACGCTCATCCTCGTGTTCCTCGTGATGTATCTCACGAAAATCGGCGGCGGCGGCACCAAAGAGTTCGTCGGCCCGACGTTCGCGTACTACCCGTACCCTTATACCCCTCTGACGCTCCCGACCA
>NZ_JBZRPK010000451.1:0-4842 GCF_058382125.1 Haloferax sp. s1 | reverse complement strand
CCATGGCTCTGTTCGCTGATTTGGACATCTTACAGGAGGACTTCCGGGTTGGGGCGCCGTATATGCGCGGTGACGATGCGATTCCGAACCTCGGTGAACTGAGCGTCCAAGGGACCCGGCGGGCGGAGGGTCTGAAACTTTGGCTCACCTTTCAGCACCTCGGCCGGGAGGGACTCGGACAGTTAATCGACGAGAGCTACCGCCTGGCGGCTGTGATTCGTGACCGCGTCGCTGACCAGGATGCGCTGGAGCTGGCCAGCGAGCCAGAGATGAACATCGTCTGTTTCCGTGCCGCCCCGGACTGGTGTCCACCGGACGAGCGAGATGCACTCAACGGACGACTCCAGCGCTACCTGCTCTCCAGACAGGACGTCTTTGTCTCGCTACCGATCTATCGGGACACACGGTGGCTCCGAGTCGTCCTATTGAACCCATTCACAGACAAAACGACGCTTGATCGACTGTTCGACGGAATTGATCTCTTCCTAGAGGCTGAACGACCGTAGCCTACTGGAGATGACTTCATGAGCGATACGTATCCCATCCCGGTTCAGTCATTCCAGTTTACCCTCATCTAAATATAGAAGTCGCGCTACCAACTACGATAAAGGCGCAAATCACCTGCACAGCCGGTACGCTCATCAGTATCTGAGAGGCACAAGGCAATCCAAGACAAATGCTTACATTGGGGGACTGCCGTATAGCCGATATGGTCCCAGCACCCGACGAGGAGATCGATGACAACCTACGAGAGGTTCGGGAACTCACACCGGAAGCATGTTCGGGCGTTCAATCGCTGGATCAGTTCGGCACCAAGTGGCGGCTTCGGATTCTGTATAACCTGTTCGATGGCGACCACCGATTTAACGAGCTGAAACGAGCCTCTGGGGCGAGTTCGTACACACTCTCGCGGGTGCTCGAATCGCTCGAGGAAGACGCAATCGTCGACCGCCGTGTCGAGGAAGGGCCGCCCGTCGAGACCCACTACAGCCTGACTGAGAAGGGTGCAGCACTCCAGCCAGTGTTCGACGCAATCGACGAATGGAATGCAGAGTGGGTGGGTGAGAATGGCGAAGAATGCCACAGAAACGCATGACGTGTGAGTTACTCCTTGAGGGCGTGGGCAGCGACTGCGAGTTTTCCGAGGCCTCCTTGATTGGCGATAACCTTCACCGTCTCGGCGAGTTCCTGCTCGGAAACGCCCTGTGAACGGGCGACGGCAGCGAGATCTTTCACGCCGGTCGTGTTACCATCGGCGGCATCGAGTGCGAGCGTGATGAGTGTCTTCGTCTGTGCTGACAGTTCGCCGTCTGTCCCGGCGGTTCGCGCTCAGAGAGAACGGCTAAGAAACCAGCGTCTTCACCGGAAAAGCTCCACGTCAGGCGGCCACCCCGATAATCCAGAGCAGAGACGCTTTACCCGAATCTCCCCTCATCAAGCAGTTCAGAATCCGCTCGAACCGACGCATACACACGCTCGGCCCACTCGCGGGCGATGGGTGAGTCGGTATCGACGAACACCTCCATCATGCCCGTCGATTCGTCGTAGCCGCCGATGCCGACGCAGTCGTCGAAGAGCACGAGTCCGTACGGAAGCTCCTCGCGCGTCCGGAGGGTCAGGTGCCCGCGTTCGACCGCTTCGGTTGCCTTCTCCGGGTAGGTATCGAACAACTTCTCGACGATGTGCGGCAGGTAGATAATCTCGGTTTCGGTCCCCTCGAAGACGTGCTCGTGGAACTCGCCGAGGACGAGCGGGGCCATGTGGGTCGTATTGAATCCGCGGAAGGTCTCCGACTCGCGGACGAGAGAGATAAAGCGCTCGACCGGGCGGTAGGGATTGTCCGGTTCGGCGACGCTCACAGCCGCATCGACGAACGGTTCGACGACGAACTCCTGGTGGTCTTCGCAAATCACGTCCAAAAGCGGAGCCAGTCGGTGGACAGTCTGGATGTTGGCCTCGAACCGGAGCACTTCGTCGGTGATGGCCTCACCGCGGCCGGTTAGTTGGAACCGGCTGTCGACCTTCTCGGCGAAGCCTCGCTCGTCGAGCCACTGCGTCAAGCGATGGCTCGTCGCCCGCGAAACATCCAGTCGGTCTTCGATTTCACCGCGGTCGAGCGGTTCCTGTCGGAGCGCTTCGAGTACGGGGCCGTGCCGAATGATGTCGCCGAGGAGGTCCGTGTCGATGCGGTCGCCCGTCGCGTCCAGTCGCTGTCCGAGATACTGCCGGTTTCGTGCGTTCTCCAGTACCGCCTCCAGTATCGGTGACCCCGGCGGGGGAAGCACGTCGCCGGAGTCAGTCTCGTCTTCGTGAGTCCCCATGGATACCTTCTTCGTGAACTACGGTGTCGCGGGTCGTAACTGTACGGCCATAGATACCCTACCGCATGAATGGCAACTGTGGTTGCGAGCAACCACTTCATCTCACACCGTGAAACGAGTCTCACGTCGCCGAACGCTTCTCGATAGGTGAGGCCAACAGCCATGCACACGTTTGTTATTCCATGGCACAGAACGCGCTCGACGACAGACTGGCCGAACAGTTCGAAGGAGACCTTCACGGACCACTCATTCGCCCCGGAGACACCGACTACGACGACGCCCGCGCCGTCTGGAACGGGATGATAGACAAGTATCCAGGCCTCATTGCACAGTGTTCGGGTGTTGCGGACGTCATCAGGTCAGTGAACTTCGCCCGCGAGAACGACATTCCCGTATCGGTTCGCGGCGGCGGCCACAACGTCGCCGGAACGGCAGTCTGCGACGACGGACTGGTCATCGATTGCTCGGAAATGACCGGCGTCAAAGTCGACCCCGATGCCCAAACTGCGTGGGTCCAATCCGGTGCGACGTGGGCCGACCTCGACCACGAAACACAGGAGTTCGGACTCGCGACGCCGGGCGGGGTCGTTTCGGACACTGGCATCGCCGGGTTGACCCTCGGCGGCGGTATTGGCCATCTCCGCTGCAAATACGGGCTCAGCTGTGACAACCTCCGCTCGGTCGAACTCGTCACGGCCGACGGCGAGTTCCTGCGGGCGAGCGCGGATGAGAACCCCGAATTATTCTGGGGACTTCGTGGTGGTGGTGGTAACTTCGGGGTTGTCACGGCCTTCGAATACGAACTCCACCCTGTCGGTCCGGAGGTCGCGACCTGTCTCGTGTTCTACTCGGCGGACAAGTTGACCGAGTTGCTGCAAGCGTACCGCGGATTCGTCGCGACGGCCCCCGAAGAGATCAGTTCCCTCGTCTTCGCCGGTGAACTCCCGGACGAGGAGTTGTTTTCGGGTGCCGACGTTCACAGACAGAAGTTCGCCATCATGGGCTGTTACGCCGGCCCCCCCGACGTCGGCGAAGTCGAACTCGCACCCCTACGAGAGTTCGCAGAGCCGATTGCCGACTTCAGCGGCACTATGCCCTACACCGAATTCCAGCAACTCCTCGACGAGGAGTATCCGGACGGGATGCGCTACTACTGGAAATCGCTCTACCTCGACGGGCTTTCCAGAACCGCCATCGACCGAATCGAGTACTGGGCCGAAGCCGCACCGTCCCCGCTTTCGACGGTCGACGTCTGGCAACTCGGTGGCGCAATCGAGGACATCGGTATCGAAGAGAGTGCCTTCGCCGGTCGACACGCACCGTTCCTCCTCGGCGTGGAGGCGAATTGGGAGGATGCTGAACACGACGAGGCTAACGTTCAGTGGGTCCGCGACTGTCTCGACGACATGCGCCAGTTCTCCGACGGCTCGGTGTATCTGAACTTCCCGGGCTTCCTCGAAGAGGGCGACGAGATGATGCAGACCACATTCGGTCCGGCCTACGAACGGTTAGTCGCCTTGAAAGACGAGTACGACCCGACGAATCTGTTCAACCTAAATCAGAATATCGCGCCGTCCGAGGAGGTGTGAACCGACCACTGTCGGCATCGCACTCGGTTCCCTCACACAGAGCGAACCACTTTTCCGCCGATTAGTAAAACGGACTCTATGCAACAACTCGAGCAGTCTCTGCACGAAGCGCCCATCATCGACAAAGACGGCTACCACTATCTCGTCCACCCAATCAGCAACGGCGTCCCGATGCTCGACCCCGAACTCCTTCGGGAGGTCGTCATCGGAATTTCCCGCGTAGCAGACCTCGACGTGGATAAAATCGTCGCCCCGGAAGCGATGGGAATCCACATCGCCACCGCGCTCTCCCTGCAGACGGACATCCCCCTCGTCGTCATCCGCAAGCGCGAATACGGTCTCGATGGCGAAGTCGCACTCCACCAGACCACCGGCTACTCCGAATCGGAGATGTACATCAACGACGTCGAAGAGGGCGACCGCGTGCTCATCGTCGACGACCTGCTTTCGACCGGCGGCACGCTCGCGGCAATCTGTGACGCGCTCGACGACATCGGCGCGGACATCTCTGATATCGTCGTCGCCATTCGGAAGGTTGGCGAGACAGCGCTCGACGACACCGACTACGAGGCGACGAGTCTCATCGACATCACCGTCGACGGCGACGAAGTCACGATTCACTGACTGACGACGAGTTCGCCAGTTCGTCCGCTTTCTGCCCGGCTTCCGTTTTCTGCTGTCCGACGCTAGTTGTCTGTCCACCTACGTCGGAATCCCAGTTGGGCGAAAGTATACAAGAATATGTATTGAACGTGTGCTTAGAAGGCCAAAAATGAGCTCGAACGCGAAACTATTATCTGAGGACACTCTGTTCGTGGTGAGTATAGATGTCAGCCGACAAAAGCGGGGAAATCGACCTCGAGTACGAACTCGACGACCGGCCACCGTGGATGGAGTCGATTCTATTGGGGATACAGCACGTTGCGGTGATG
>NZ_JBZRPK010000452.1:0-4850 GCF_058382125.1 Haloferax sp. s1 | reverse complement strand
CCCGTACCGCGTTCACCTGTGCTCCTGTTTGTCATTTACTCCTCTTCTTCCTCGTCTTCGTCGGTGACGTCTGCAAACACTTCGGCAGCGGTGTCCTCGTCGACGATTTCGTAGCCCGCTTCGGACACCGTCACGATATTCAGTTCGTGGCTTTCGAGTTCGGTGTCAGCTTCGAGAAGCGCCTTGACGGCGAGTGTGAGCCCGTCTTCCAGCGACAGGTCGTCGGAGTAACCCGCTTCGAGTGCGGACTGGACATCGTCGCGGTGGCCGCCAATGGCGACCGCCTTCCACTCCTGCGGCGTCCCCGAGGGGTCCGCCGCGAACAGGCGACCCTCCCCGTTTTCGACGCCGCCGATAAGCAGAGACGCACCGTAGGGGCGGATGCCGCCGGACTGCGTGCTCTCTTGGATGTTATCGGTGATAGCCTTCGTGAGCGCCTCGACACCGATGGGTTCGCCGTAGCGGAGGCGCTCGCGCTGTGCGGTCGTCCGGGCGAAGTCGACGAGTTTGCGCGCGTCGGCGACGTGACCGGCGGTGGCAGCACCGAGAGCATCTTCCAGTTTGTGGAGTTTCTCGATGCTTTCTGCTTCCATGAGCTTCGACTGCGTGGCGCGGCGAGCGGCGAGAACGACGCCGTCAACCGTCCGGACGCCGAGAACCGGCGCGCCCCGTTTGACGGCTTCGCGGGCGTATTCGACCTGATAGATGCGGCCGTCGGGTGAGAACAGAGACGTTCCGCGGTCATACGCCTGCTTGTCGTTTCGGTTCATCGTGCGACCTCCTCGCGCGCGTCGGCGACGTTCGTCATTACTCCCTGGTCCGTTCCGGAGGCGGAAAAAGCCTCCACACCCGGCATGGGTGTGGGGTTCATTCAGACTGGTCGTTATCCGTCGATTGCCGCCGCTACTCAATCGTCGTTCGTCGCATCAGCCACCAATCCAATCCCGTTACTCCTCGACGACAGGTGCCTCCGGTGCGTTCTCCTTGACGCTCTCGATGCCCTTTTCGGCGTTTTGCTTCGACGTATAGCCTTCGCCGGAGTCAGCGAGGATGTTTCCGTTGTCGTGGACGAGCCGCCACCGCCACTCTCCTTGCGAATCAGCATACAATTCGAAGTGTGCTCCCATACCAACAGATACGACGGCGACGAACAAATGTCATTCGGACATCAACCACGAGAGAAAAAGTGCCACCGTCCACCGATTGCGTGTTCCCGGTTACGCCTGTTCGTTCTACTCTTTCGGTCGCTTAAATACGAGTGCGGTTTGTCCGGTCCCCGCACCGGCGGGGCGTGAATCACTGATTGTATCGACGAGTTCCCACTGCTCGTCACCGAGTGAGTTCAATGCATCCTCCATCGGCGCGGTGTCGCCGCTGAACAGACCGCCATCGGCGGTTCGAATGATTTTGTATTCCCAGCGAGTGTCGGCCCCGGTCATCGTGCTCCCTCCGATTCGGCCACGTCACCGCGACGCTCGTACTCGACAAACGAAAAGCCGTCGCGGTCGTCGCGGTCGACTTCGAACCACGACGTTTCGTCTCCGGTGTCGCGCCACTCCGGGAAGTACGTGTCTCCCTCGTACGCCTCGTCAAGTTCGGTGAGAATCAGTCCCGAAGCTCGGTCGAGGAACTGCTCGTAGACGGTTGCACCACCGACGACGTACACCGTCTCGACGCCCATGTCGTCCGCTGCGGCTTCTGCGGCCGTGACTGCCTCGTCAACCGAGTCGACCGTCTCCGCTCCCGCTGGGAGGTCGAGGTCGCGGCTCGTTAGGACGATGTTCCGTCGACCCGGAAGCGGACCGTCGATTTGCCTGGCGATGCTCTCGTAGGTCGTCCGACCCATGACGACGGGGTGGCCCATCGTCGTTGCCTTGAAGTGTTTCAGGTCCTCGGGGAGGTGCCACGGCATGTCGCCGTCGCGTCCGATAACCCTGTTTTCGGCGACGGCGGCGACGAGGACGAACCGTACCGAGTCGTCCGTGTGCTCGCTCATTCGGCCACCGCGAAGCGAATCCCGTCGGCAGGGTCGTAGTCTCGCAGGACGATATCGTCGAACGTGAGTTCCGAGAGAGGTACGTCGGCCACATCGAGTGTCGGGCGCTCGCGCGGTTCGCGCGAGGCCTGTAACAGCAGTCCGGGGACGTGGTCGTAGTCCTCTTCGCCGTCGGCTTCCTCGGGGGCCGCGTCGAGAAGCCACTCGCGCACGTCGAGGTACTCTTCAGGTTCCGTCACATCGGAAAGGCGGGTCTGGAGTTCGTCGAGGTGGTCGCCGTACCACGCACCGCGCTCGCCGGTGCCGCAGTAGACGTGCGCATCGACGATGGTGTGGGCGAATTTCCCGAGTTCGAACCCGGTTTGCTGGGCGACGACCTGCGCGAGAATCGCGTACGCCGCAAGGTTGAACGGAACGCCGAGTGCGATGTCGCCGGAGCGCTGGGTCAGATGGAGATTGAGGCGGTCGCCCTGCACGTTGAAGACGAACGTGTAGTGACACGGCGGAAGCGTCGAAACCGCCGCGTTCGCCGGGTGCCACGCGTTGATGACCATCCGGCGGGAGTTCGGATTTTCTTCGAGCGTGTCGAGGACGTAGGCGAGTTGGTCGAAGGTTCCCTCGTCGTTCATCCAGCGGTGGTCGTCGTCGGGCCACGCCTCGCCCGGCAGGCGGGCGTCGGGGTCGTCCTCGGGAACCGGGTAGCGCCGCCAGAAGCGACCGTAGGCCGTATCGAGGTGTCCTTCCTCGTCGGCCCACGCGTCCCAGATGCCCGTCTCCTCGCGGAGGGTGCGAATATGTTCCTCACCGGAGAGGTACCACAGGAGTTCGTGGATGAGCGAGTTCCAGCGGAAGCCCGAGAGGTCCTTCGTGGTGAGAAGCGGAAAGCCCTCCTGGAGGTCGACTTCGTAGTGCTTCGAGAACCCGGAGATGGTGTCTACACCCGTCCGATTTGGTTTGTACTGCCCGGTGCCGAGAACGTCTGTCACGAGGTCGAGATATTGGCGCATTGGTAGTGAGTGGACCCGGTTGTTTCCGTTATTGGAATCTATCGCTCTCCCCGTATGAAATGTGCGTTCACGCGCGGAGACGAAAAACTAAATCCAAGAGATATGGAAAATATGAAAACACGAAAGACCCCCCTCGCCGTACCCCTGTTCATGATTCGAAACCTCGCGCAGGGAGTTCGTACCTTCACGAGCAACGTGTTCCTCGTAGAAGGCGAGACAACTGCTCTCGTCGATACCGGTGCCAACTTCGACGTACTCCCGAAAATTCGCGAGGTAACGGACGACCTCGACGCAATCTACATCACCCACACGCATCCCGACCACATCGGAAACACCGACGCCGTCCGCGAGGCGTTCGACGTGGAAACGTGGGGCTACGACGCTGACAACCTCGCGGTCGACAACAGAATCGAAGACGGCGAGCGCATCCAAATCGGCGACGACGTGTACGAAGCCATCCACACGCCGGGGCACAAAAACGACCACCTGTGTTTCTTCTCCCAGGGGTCGGGCATCTGTTTCGCGGGCGACCTCGTGTTCGCCAACGGCGGGTTCGGCCGAACCGACTTACCGGAAGGCGACCGCGAGGCACTCATCGAGAGTATCGACCGCCTGCGCGAGGCCGTCGGGGACGACCTGCGCGAGATTCACGTCGGTCACGGGTCGAGCATCGTGACGCGGCCGCAAGACGACCTCGAACTTGCTGCTCGGGCGGCGCGGGTGAATCGCTAGGCGGCGGCTGTTGCCACCACTGTTGGGCTATTACTCCTCGTCGTCTGCTGTCTCTTCGTCCACTTCTCTCTCCGCTTCATCTTCTCCCGCTTCACCTTCCCCCACTTCGTCTTCTCCCGTTTCCTCTTCGTCTGGGACGGCATCCGGGTGAAGTCCGAAGAACCCCGGTTCGTCGCTTCGGGGGTCGTTGATGACGAAATCGTTCTGATTGGCGATAATCCACGGGATGGTCCACTGGATGATGCGGTTTTCCGTCTCCTCGTTGAGGTCGGCTTGGACGGGCAGGCCCTGCATCAGTCGCGCGATTTCGGCGACCGTGTACATGTAGTCCGGGTCGAGAATATCCGCCGGTTCGTACAGGAGATATCCGTAGAGCGTCTCGAACTCGTCTTTCGGCTTGGGCATACCGCCTGCTTCTTCGCGGACGGGCAAAACCCCGGCGACCCGTCGCTCACAGAACCTCACGCGATGGACTCGACGCTGTGTGGTTATCTGGCATACATGGGCATTTTTTATTACTGCCGAGACGAGGTACCAGATGATGAGCGACACGCTTGCCAAATTCGTCGATGTTTTTCGCGACTTCGGTGGGGATGACCTTCGGGACGTGTGGATTTTCGACCATCATAGCTACGACCATCTCTATCTCAGAGACGACATCGCCGTCGCCCTCGACTCAGTCGACGTATCTCGATTCGTCGACAACGAGCGCTTTGGATACGTCACGAGGGACACCTACGAAGTGTTGTACTACGCCGACTACAGCTACACTGTCCGCGGGTTCGACACGTTCGAACAGTTCCGAACCTTCGTCGGCGACGAGCCTATCGGCCTGTTCGCTGGCTTCGACCGGGGGGTGGCAGGACGCGATTTCGCTACACTGAACGACCGAATTCAGGCACTGGCCGACGAGCACGACGTTTCAGACCTGCTCGACGGTTCCGATAACTAACGGTAGCCCCGAGATAACGCCATCCCCGTTTCACAGGCTTTTGGTGCGAGTGCAGTCGCTCTCGGCGTGTCGCGGTCGAAAGAAATGTCAGGATATTCTGGGTTTTACTCGAAGCGCTCGAGGGCCTGTTCGTAGCGTGCTGCAGGGACGTCCCAGTCGACGA
>NZ_JBZRPK010000453.1:0-4865 GCF_058382125.1 Haloferax sp. s1 | reverse complement strand
GGCCGGAACGTCACCGGTCCCTTCCTCGGGAATCGTCTTGGATTCTTCCCAGTTGAACACCCGTGCGTTGTACGGACAGGCGGCCATGCAGTACCGGCACCCGATACACTTGTCGTAGTCGATTTCGACGATTCCGTCGTCGCGGGTGTAGGTCGCGTTGACCGGACACACTTTGACACAGGGTGCGTTCTCACAGTGTTGGCACGCCGTCGGCTGGTAGCCCATGTCGAGCGTGCCGTCTTCGCCGTGTTCCGGGTACGTCCCGGCCGGGGTGTCGATTTTGTCGCCGCCTTCCGTGAGGACGCGGTTCCAATACTGTCCCATCGGGACGTTGTTCTCCTGTTTACACGTGACTGCACACGCGTGACAGCCGATACATCGCTCTTGGTCGATTACGAGTCCGTATTTCGTCATGATTAGTCACCTCCTGCCCCAGCGACGGGTTTGTTGACCCCGGTCGGCTGGTTATCCGCGTATTTGCTCGTGTCGATATCGTCCGGGGCCGGTTCGACCTCGACGCGCACGTCGTAGAACGCGAAGTTGCCGGTCACTTCGCAGACATCGGTGTGCGTCAGGTCGTTGTGGTGGCCGCGAACGTAGTCGCTACCCCACCAACCCTGATCGGTGTTGACTAAGCCGGGTTGGATAGCTTCGTTCAGCTTCGCTTTGACGACCATCTCGCCGCGGTCGTTGTGGACGCGGACGTAGTCGCCGTCCTCGATACCGCGTGCCTTCGCATCTTTGGGGTTGATGTCGAGCTGCGGCTCAGGGTTGATCTCACGAAGCCAGTTTTGGTACTCGTACTGCGAGTGGATGCGCCACTTCGAGTGCTTCTGGATGAACGTCAGTGGGTAGTCGTCCGCAGTCTCCCAGTCGTCGGCGGTCCGACTCTCCATCGGTTTCGGGAATTCGAGGGAGACCCCGTTTTCCGTCGGCGCGTCTTCGTCGTATATCTCCAGCCGACCCGACGGCGTGTTGAACTCGCCTTTGAACTTGACCGTCGGGGTGTTGACCTTGACCGTACCTTGTCTCTTGAGCGTCTCGTAGTCGACGACGTCGTCGTGTTTCAACATCGTCTTCAGCGTCTCCGACTTGTCGCGGATGAAGTAGTCGCCGTACCCGAGCCGTTCGGCGAGGCGGACGAGCATCCAGTGGTCGGATTTCGCCTCCCACAGCGGGTCGTGTGCCGGCTGGCGATACATGATGTGCGGGTGGCCACCCCACGTCGTGACGACGTCCTCACGCTCGAACCAGTGCGACGCGGGCAGGATGATATCCGCGTGCTGGACGGTCGGCGTGTGGTGCATGTCCGCCACGGCGATGAGGTCGAGGTTCTTCGCCGCCTCCAGCCAGCGTTGTCGGTCGGGGAGCTGGTTGGCGATGAAGTTCGATTCCTGGGCGTACATCACCTTCAGTTGGTGCGGGTCGCCCGACTCCATGGCTGTGAGAATTTTTGTCTGTGGGAGGACGGTCGTGCCGGCACCGTCTTCCACCGAGCCGTAGCCACCGTCGTTGTAGGAACCGCCTGCGGGGTGGCTTCCCTGAAGGCTCCCGTGGCGACCGTAGTCGCCGGTGAGCGCCAGTAGGATGGCGTACGCCTGCCCAAAGATGTGACCGTACTTGTACCGGTCGATACCGTACCCAGACGCGATTCCGCCGGGGCCGCGGGTCGCAAGCCACCGTGCGGCCGTCCGGATGTTCTGGGCTTGGATGCCGACCTCGCTGGCGATTTCGTCCGGGTCGTAGTCGGCGACGAACGATTCGAGCATCGTCATGGCCGTCTGGCAGGTGACCCCGCCAACGGTGTACTCCCCGAAGAGCGCGTACTCGCCGTACGTCTCGGGTTCGAGTGCGACCGGTTCGCCCGTCGTTTCGTCGATGGCGACCGGGCGGTCCTCGGTGACGCCCTCGACGACCTCGCTCGCGTCGAGCAGTTTGCCGTTGTCCGAGCGGACAAGCGCCGGAGCGAGCGACCGCTCGCGGAGGAACTCGGTGTCGTAGGTCTCTTCGTCGAGAACAGTCTTGATCATCGCCAGCGTCAGCGGCGTGTCTTTGCCGGGTTTGACCGGCAACCACAGGTCCGCTTTGGCCGCGGTGTTGGTGAACACCGGGTCGACGCAGACGAGTTTCGCCCCGTTTTCGACGGCATCGAGGAGCTTCGACGCATCTTGCTGCAGTTGGCTGGCGAAGATGTCCGACCCCCAGACGATGACCGTGTTCGCGTTTTTCCAGTCGGCGACCTCGTTCGTCGGGACGTTGAAGAAACCGCCGCCGGAGAGGCGACGGAATCCGAGACCGACGTTGATGTCGATAGACCACGTCATCTGCGTCCCACCGAAGAGGGACGAGAGACGGCTCTGTATCGTCGCGCTGATACCGTTGTCACCGGAGCCGGTTTCGAAGTAGACGCTCTCGGGACCGTACTGTTCGCGCGCGTCTTCCATCTCCGACGCGATGTGGTCGAGGGCTTCGTCCCACGTGATGCGCTCGAATTCGGCGTCGTCACCGCGGCCCTCCGGGTTCGGGTCGTCCGGCGACCAACCGACACGACGCATCGGGTATTTCAAGCGCGTGGAGTTGTAGACGCGCTGTGTGTGAGACAGGCCGAGCGTACAGGCGCGCTTGTACCGCTCGTCTTCGGGAACCTGCGGTTCGATCTTTCGGACGCGTCCGTCGCGGACGTGCGCCTCTAACGGGCACTTGCCACGGCAGTTAGGGGCGCACGCGGTCTTGATGACCTCGTCCTGCCCGACGAAACTGTCGATGCCGGGGTTTTGCTGCGAGAACGGTTCGTCGCCCGTCTGGGCCAGCGACGAAATGTATCCGCCCCCGCCGAGGCCGAGTGCGACGGCGGCGGCGCTACTCGCCTTCAGGACGTCGCGGCGGTAGACACCATCACCGTCCGCCATCATCGAATCCCTCTGGACGCGTCGGGCGGCTGTCCTCGCCGAACTCGTCGAGGACCTCCTCGTGATATTTCTCGTGGAACGCTTCGTCGGTTAACTCGCCGTTTGAGACGCGAATCGCGTCACGGGCCATTCGTAATCCAAGGTCGGCGTCGTAGTCGACGCCGTCCAGAATCTGCTTGGCCTCGTCCTCCCATTCCGGGAGTGGCGTCAGTCTCGGCTGTTGGGGGTCCGTCATAGGTACAGTCGAGATGAGGTATTCCGGTCCAGTAGGGAAGTCGCTGCATAATGAAGTAGTTTATAACCACGCTATGCGGCGAGAAGCCATAGCACAGAACGATTGAGACGCAGGTACTGACACTCGAATCGTCGTGCAATGCAACTAGGTCTGAGACGAGTCGGCAGAATCGAAGACGGCCCTCGTAAGCTTCGATTCGACGGCGTTCAGTCGCTGTGAGAGCGCCGACTTCGAGATTTCGAGGGTCGCCGCAAGCGTTTCGAGGTCTGTCCGCCGTGGCGTCTCGTAATAGCCTTCGCTGACAGCAATCATCGCGGCCTCTCGTTGTTTCTCCGTGAGGTGCGAGAGGTCGATTGTGGCCGTCGGCGACGCAGTCGCCGCCGTCGACTGCTTGGTCGTCAGACGTCTGAGTGAGACGCGCTCGGCGACTGCATCGAGCCGTTCGATAAGGTCGTTGATAACCGACCGGTCCGACAGGAACGTCTCGATAATGATACCGGACGAATCGGCACGCTGGATACGAGGGACACAACCGACTTCACTGAACGCGAGGCAGAGACACGATTCGTCGACCGATGTCGTCGAATGGACAACGTGAGAATCGCCGGCTTCACCGTGAATAGTGACTTCCGCGTGGCACGTATCGTGGGTAATCTGATTGTGTACGTCCTCGACGGTCGAGTCCGGGTGCGACAGCGGACAAGCGCACTCCTCTGCAAGTTCAATCTCCAACAGAACTTGAAGCGATTGCTCCCGCGAAGGTACTGGCTTTGAACGCGTTGACCCCGTCTCAGAATCCCCCATCGTAACCAGAAGTCGACAGTGTGGTATTAAATATATTGTGTTGATTTGAAAAATACAGTAATGATAGAGTGCGATATGAGCTAGGAACAGAATAAATGTCTACTCTATAACCATTGTAGTTTACAAATTATGAATATCCAATTGTGAACAATATGTGCGTCTATTGGTTTCGTTTCGTGCGTCCTCAGGCGCCGGGTGCTCCGACATACACTTGGCCAATGTATAGAACCCCGAACAACGTCGCGTTGTACAGGCCGTGGACCAGCGAGGGGACGACGATATTGTCGGAGTATTCGTACACGGTTCCGAAGGCGAGCGCCGGGACGAGCAACAGCCCGATTGTCACGAGTCGGGCGCTGGCAGCGCCCGTCAGTGCGACGTAGTGAATCGAGGCGAACAGAAGACTGGTCAACCCGATTGCGAGTACGGGCCCGAATCGCTCGCGGAGCCGGCCCTGAACGACACCCCGGAACAAGAGTTCTTCACCGGGGCCGATTAGCAGAATCGAGGCGGGAACCAACAACAGCAGAATGTGTGGGTGTTCCAGCCCGGTGGTGGCGGCGCTGTTTGCTGCGCCTTCGAGGCCGAGTTGTGAGATTGTGTAGCCAGCAATCCCGATTCCGACGAACGTGAGAACGTAGGTTACAACGACGGCAAGCGCCTCGCGGGTCGAGGGCACGCGAGCGGGGATTCGGAACTTCGACTGCCGGACCCACGACCGGTCGCCGACGACTGTTGCGAGGAACTGGCCGACGTAGTGTCGAGCGCCGGCGTAGGTCAGTGCCGTCGCGAAGCAGCCGACCCCCTGTGTCGTAATCAACCCGCTGACGATGAGCGCCGCCGGGGTGAGTTCGTACCCCGCTACAGAAAGGGCCACAATCGCCCACACCGCGCGGAATGCACCGAGAGCTTAACCC
>NZ_JBZRPK010000454.1:0-4896 GCF_058382125.1 Haloferax sp. s1 | reverse complement strand
GCCTCGCACTGTCCGGACTGCGCCCGGTGGCCGAAATGCAGTTCATGGGGTTCATCTACCCCGCGTTCGACCAACTCGTGAGTCACGCCGCCCGGTTACGGAGTCGGAGTCACGGACAGTACACGGTACCGATGGTCGTGCGGGCCCCCTACGGCGGCGGGATTCACGCACCGGAACACCACTCGGAATCGAAAGAGGCCTTCTTCGCCCACGAGCCCGGACTGAAGGTCGTCTGCCCGAGCACGCCGTACGACGCCAAGGGCCTCCTCATCGCCTCCCTTCGAGACCCGGATCCGGTGATTTTCCTCGAGCCAAAGCTCATCTACCGGGCCTTCAAGGAAGCGGTTCCGACGGGAAGCTACGAAGTTCCGCTCTCCGACGCTTCGGTCCGTCGAGAAGGAAGCGATATCTCGGTATACACGTGGGGGGCTATGACGCGCCCGACACTCATCGCCGCGGATAATCTCGCGGACGAGCACGGTGTCGATGCCGAGGTCGTTGACTTGCGCACGTTGTCTCCGCTCGACACCGAGACGATTGTCGAGTCGTTCAAGAAGACCGGCCGCGCCGCAGTCGTCCACGAGGCTCCGAAGACGGCAGGACTGGGAGCAGAAGTCTCCTCGACGATTCAAGAAGAGGCGCTTCTCTATCAGGAAGCACCCATCAAGCGTATTACCGGGTTCGATGCGCCGGTACCGCTTCACGGCGTCGAGGACTACTACCTGCCGCAGGCGGTGCGGATTCAAGAAGGTATCTTCGAGACCGTCGGCTTCTGAGTATCTCTCCCGAATCGTCCCTACTCGTCGCCGTATTCTTGCCATACGTCTTGCCGCACGAGTCCACGCACCCCACGTTGGTAGAGGCCCCTCAAAAATCAGAAACTGCTGCGCGTAGCGTGAAATGTCACCAGTTACAAACGCTACTATAGTCGGGGTTTCAGTAGTCGATACGCGTAATCTCTTCGACCGGCCATTGGCTCAGGATTTCGACGCCGTTCTCGCGGACGACGACCATCTCCTCGACGCGGACCCCTTGGCGGTCTGCAGGCTCCATAGTCTCGACGGCCATCGTCATCCCCTCCTCGATTTCGATGGGGTGGTCCGGCGAGAGACCGCGCCAGATGAGCGGGACCTCGTAGAGTTGGAGGCCGAGTCCGTGTGCCCAGTGGTTCGTCGTCATCTGCCAGTGCTCGTCGGCACCGTACCAGTCAGCGTGTTCGCCCTCCATGTCGGGGAAGCCCTTGCAGATTTCGTCGGTCGTCGCACCCGGTTCGATGCGTTCGAGCACGTCGTAGAGATTGTCTCGGGCCGTCTCGTAGGCGTCCTTTTGCGCCTTCGTCGGCTCACCCATGGAGAACGTTCGGTAGTAACACGACCGGTAACCGAGGTAGCCGATGTTGTAGAAGTCGGCATAGACGATGTCACCGGGGCGAATCTGCCGGTCGGTCGTGTTCGCCTGATGTTTCGGCCACGTGTTCGGGCCGGACGTGACGTAGCCGCCTTGGACCATCGCGCCGTGCCGCCAGAGTTCCTTACTCGCGTGGCCCCAGACTTCGGATTCTTTCACTCCCGGGCGGGCGGTTTCCTTGATTTTCTGGAAGCCAGCCTCACAGATGGCTGCGACCATACGCAGGCACTCGATTTCGTCCTGCGTCTTGATTTTCCGTGCATCGTGCATCAGATCGACGCACTCCTCAGTTCGAGTTTCCACACCGTTGTTCTCGAAGGCGCTTATGAGCCCCTGGTTACCCACGTCGAGGCCCATCGGTTCCTTGTGGACGCCGTACTCTTCCATCGCCTCCGTGACGAGATTGGCCATCTTCTGTTTGAGCCAATTGCGCGCTGAGTCGCTGCCGGACGCGCGCGGGACGTTCCCCAGTCCGGGGCACGCATAGCGGATGTCGTCCAACCAAGGACAGTTGAACCGCTGATTACTCGCGTGGTCGGCGGTGTCCCAGTGAACGATATCACCGTCTTCGGTCAACAGGGTGTAGTGGTCGGCTCCGGAGCCACCAGTCATCGCGAGCCCGGTGACATAGCGGATATTCGGGTCGGAGACGAGGAGCATACTCCCGAGCTCCGAGTCCTGCAAACGCGAGAGAGCCTTCTCGTACCGTTCCTCGCGGAGGCGCTTGACGTCGATGCGCTCTTCCCAGTCAACAGCTTGTGTTCCGCGCGTGCCTTCCATGAAACTCCGCTCGTACATACTCGTTCCCGTGATTCTTCCCGGATGATTATCAAGATAGTCATTGGGGTTATGACTGCTGGGAGTCTGTCGCTCGGAAGGACGAACAGAATCACACTTTCTTACTGATTCCTCATATTTTAATAGACGCCACAACGAGATGTACATCCATGTACAAGCACGTCGCGCTACTAGTACGTCAGCCGGACATGTCCCACGAAGCGTTCGTCGAACACTGGCAACACACCCATACACCGATTGCGAAGGATATCGAAGGAGTCGTTCGGTACCAGCAAGTCCTCCCAACCGAGCCCGAACACGCGGAGTTCGACGGGTTGGCCGAACTCTATTTCGAGACGCTAGATGAACTGCACGAGGCACTCGGGAGCGAGGGCTCGCGCGATTACGACCCGACGAAAGAAATCGCAGCGAAGGCTCGCAAGGACGTAGATAACTTCCTCGACGTGGAGCGTCGCCCGCGTCTGATCGGAAGAGAGCGCGTCGTCAAGGACGAAGTCGACGGCGACACCGACGGTCTCTACAAGCACTCTGCGTTCCTCGTCCGAAAGGAGGGTATGACCCACGAGGAGTTCCTCGACCACTGGCAGCACACCCACACGCCCATCGCAAAGGAGATCGATGGTGTCGTCCGCTACTGTCAGGTGGTTCCGACGGACCCCGAAAACGCCGAATTCGACGGCGTCGCTGAACTCTACTTCGACGACATCGACAAACTCTACGACGCACTGGGCAGTGAGGGCTCCCGCGACTACGAGGCGACGGGTGGCAAGGCTGCTGAGGCGCGCGAAGACGTGGACAACTTCCTCGCTATCGAAGCGCGCCCGCGGTTTATCGGCCGCGAACAACTCGTGAAGAACACGCTCGTGAACCACGATGGCTACTGAGGGAGAGGAACGGGACTACGAAACCCAGGTTCGAGACGCGTTCCCGTCGCTCCGCCAGATTGAGGACGATAGCCTTCGGGAGAAAGTCGTCGAAGCCTGGGTACTCGGTCTGGAACGGGGCGGTTGGAAGACCATCCAAGACATTCCATACGCCTGGAATATTCACGAAATCACCAACGTCGAACACGTCCGCGGAGTCACGAAAATCGCGCTCCAATCCGCCGAGGTTCAGCGCGACTTCCACGGTGCAGACCCGGATATCGACGTTATCGTCGCGGCGTGTCTGCTCCACGACGTCGGAAAGTGCTACGAGTACGTCGACCACGTCGATGCCGAACTCCTCGATGGCACGGACCGCGAACGCTACGCCAGCGAAGAGATACCCCACTCCATCTCGGGCTACGCGCTGGCCCACGAAGTCGGCTGCCCGCTGGACGTGCAGAGAGCGATTCCACACTTCCTCGGGGAAGTACCGACGCGGACGCTCGAAGCCGAACTCGTCAAAAGCGCAAATTCAGCCTCTTCGAACGCCATCACCGAATCTGCGATGGGAATCACGTTGAAAGAGTGGGTAGACAAGTACAGTCAGACGCAGAACTGAATCCGGGGCTCCGTTTGACTGTCGTCGGAACCCGAGTTTTCTTTTGGCCGTCGTTGGGACCCGAGTCGTCCGTTTGACTGTCGCCGAATCGACGTTCAATCGTTCGTGCGCGCCTAGATCGGGTCCAGTCCGGCCTCGTCGCGGAGCACCGAGATGTAGTCCCGGAATCCGGATTCGAGGTCGTACTGCGGGTCGTAGCCCAAGTCTTCTTGGGCTTTCGTCATGTCGAGGCGTTGGGTCCACGGCAGTTCGCCATCGTCAGACACGTCGATGTCGGCGTCGGGCATGATGTCTTCGACAGTCTCAGCGGCCTCTCGGACGGTAGCAAGTTCTCCGCGGACGTTGTAGATGCGCTGGGAGAGTTCTTCGTCGGGCGTAAACGCCGCCAAGCGGAATCCCTGTGCGATATCTTCGACGTGTTGCCAGTCGATTTCTTGGTCACCGTACTCGACCGAGAAGGACTCTCCGACGGCGGGGTTTTCGACGATGTTCGCGAGGAACGCAGGCCCACCGGTCTCACGGTACGGACCGTATGCAACGGTTGGCCGGATTGCAACGTGACTGACGCCGTACTCCTCGTTGTAGACACGGGCCTGGTGCTCGTTGTACTCCTTGGTCGCCCCGTAGAGCGTATCCGGGTAGACCAAGTCGTCTTCGGTGACCCACCAGTCGCTGCCGTCGTCGTAGTTGTGGGGCGGCGCGTAGACTGCCGCAGAGGATGCCCAAGCGACTCGTTCGACCTGGTCATCGAGGGCTCGGGCGGCCTCGAAGACGTTACTGGTACCTTCGATATTCACCTGCATGGCCGCGCGAGGGTTACTCTCGGCCGTGTTAGTCAAGAGTGCAGCGAGGTGAACGATATGCGTCGTTCCGGTCTCAGAAACCGCGCTGACCACGTCAGTCGCGTCGCTCACGTCTCCTCGTCTGACTTCGACGTCGTCGGCAATATCGTGTTTCTCCAGGATGCGCGTGTCCGTAGAGAGGTCGTATGCGATGACGTCGTGTCCGTGTTCGAGGAACTGCTTCGAAACGTACGAGCCGATGAAGCCGGTCCCGCCAGTGACAAGCACTGTCGCGTGTT
Organism: Haloferax sp. s1; assembly: GCF_058382125.1. Classification (NCBI taxonomy): domain Archaea; kingdom Methanobacteriati; phylum Methanobacteriota; class Halobacteria; order Halobacteriales; family Haloferacaceae; genus Haloferax; species Haloferax sp. s1. Next base: position 125 of record NZ_JBZRPK010000454.1, on the reverse strand, counting down.
CCGCCATAGTACTGATGACGGCGGAGTCCGGCAAAAGCGTTGTGCCCTCCCACAAACTGGCCGTTACTCGTGGAGACCGCCGACCTCTGCGTAAAACGATGACTGGAGTGTTTCAGCCATGTCTT
>NZ_JBZRPK010000455.1:0-4960 GCF_058382125.1 Haloferax sp. s1 | reverse complement strand
CACGAATGGCCCCGAAGCTGGTCGAGTGCGGCTCTGGACGGCCCGTCGACGAGAACGTCGGCGGCGAGTACGTCACCGTCGAGAGCACCGAGGACGTGCGAAAGATACGCGACTCGGCCATCGCCGCCTTCGAGGACGCGCTCTCGTCGAGCGAGCACTCGCGCCTCAATCGGTACGTACTCTCACAGATCGACGGCGTCATTCGGTACGTCGACGACGATTTGGACGACTACGACGAAGACGACGACGTTTCGGTCGGATGGATTAACCGAGAACTCGGCCAGTACGTTCTCGTCGGTGCGATGGCGCGGGCGACGCCACCGACGAGTGCAACTGTCGCCGACGAGATTCAGCAGGCCTTCTAACGCGGTTCCGAATTCGGTCACACTCGTTCGCCCGCGTCGTACGTGATTAATTGGTTTGTCACCCACGTCGGCGAGGGCCGTTGGCCCGATGCGTAGACCGGTAGGAACCGTACGCTCAGTCCAACGGGAACCGCGCGACGGCCCCTCTGCCGAGATACGAGACGTACAGCGCCTCGTCTTCGGCTTGCACGGAGAGCCGACTGTACGATTCCAGGGTATGCGTCCAGCATACGTCACCGGTTTCTCTGTCAAGCACGGTGAATTGCCGCTTGCTCGTGGTTACGACGTAGGGTCCAGACACGGTGATTTTTTCGACACTGGGCAGTTCGGTCACCGTCTTCCACCGTCGAGTTCCGTCCAGTCCGAAACAATCGACACGTCCGAGTATTCCGCCATCCGGGTCGTCGATACTACTCCCCACGAATACCGCATTCGACGTCGGTTCGACGAATTCGACATCGTAACCTGTCGACTGTTTCCATTGTGTCGTACCCGTCTGTCGGTCGAGTACGACCACCGTTCCGTCCGAGTCCGACCCGTGCAGAGAGAAATACACCTGTGGACCGAGTTCTACTGGGTAACCGAGGTTGCTAAGCATTCTCTCCCACCGAACACCCCCGTCTGGCTCGTAGGCTGTGATATTTGACCCCTGAGTAACGAGCACGAGGCGTGTATCTACCGTCACTCCGGGGTACTCCGACGAGGGTTCTGTTCCCCATTGGACGCTTCCATCGGTCGTGGAGAGAGCGACGACACGCGTTTCGGTCTCGTTGACTGGTTCCGGAACGATAAGCAAGTCGTCGAGTAATCCGGACAGGCGATAGGTCGAAACAGTCCGGTTAAATCGTTGTTCACCCGTCACTGCATCGTACTTGAGCTCGATGAGGAGCGACCCGGACCGAGCGATGCGTGAGCGCTCAGTGCGTCCTTCACGGTGCCATACCAGTCCACCGGCTTGGTCGACAGTGTAGAGATCCCCATCTGTACTGTGGACGTGAGAGAAGCTCCCGTTCGCGGGTACGGCCGGTTGTGATTCGAGCGGCCCACCTGTTTCGAAGCGGAATGCGGTCGAGCCATCGTGGCGACGCATCCCGTACAGTGCCTTGTCTTGTGCCCCAACGAACACCCAGTCGTCGCCGACGGCAAGCGGGCTTGTCGAAGTTGCATTCGGGATGTCCCGTCGCCAAACGGGGTCCGCGCTTCGCTCGATTGGAAGCGAACTGCAGCCAGTGACGGCAATCGATCCAATGGTGGTGAGACCTCCGAGCACGGCACGGCGCGGAACACCTCGGTTTCGGTTCGGAGCCGAGTCGCCCGGCTGGTTCTCTGCGGCAGCCTGTCGGTCGGGGCGCTTACTCGGCATCGAGCACCTCCGCGTCGAGTCGAGCAAGTTGCCAAGCCTGCCCAACGTACACACCGTCTCCGATTGCTGCGGCCCACTCGAACTCGCCACCGTCGAGGTACCCCTCTATCCGGTATTCGTTGACGAGTGTCCCCTCTGTGGTGTGGATGTACAGCACTTCGGGTGAGTATGGAACTGTCCCACTACTTCCACGGATGGAAACGTTACTACCGGCTACTGTCACGAGTCTGTCGCCAATTTTTGTCGGTCCGCACGTGACTGCGTTGGCTAGCTCTGTGCGCCACTGTCGAGTTCCTGTTTCCGCATCGAACGCGTACAGGTAGTAGTCGGCGGAGCCGACGTACACGCGTCCGTCCGAAACGAGCGGGCGAGAGAAGACGGTGTTTTCGAGTGAACCGCCCCACTGTTTCTCTCCGCTCGATGTATCGAAGGCCAGCAATTCTTCTGTTGCACTGCCAACGTAGGCCGTTCCTGCCTCGATTTCGACAGTCGACATCGGTGCACCAACGTCTACGCGCCACTGCTCGGTGCCTGTAGCCGACACTCGGCGAAGCGTGCCGTCGAGTAAAGGTATGATGACGCCGGTCCCATCGGTGGCTGGGGAACCAGCAACCGACGCCGCTAACTCGAAGCTGAATCGTTCGGTCCCATCCGTACGGGAAAACCCGATGAGTCTGTCGGTAACGTCGTCTTCGGTTCCCGACACAGGAACCACGACAACATCTCCAACCGGAACTGGGGCGAAGCGCGTCACGCCCGGATCTGGTTGGTCGATGCCCGAAATTGAAGAAGTCCATACTCGCTCGCCCATTCGGTAATCGACCGCAAACGCCGTGCCACCCTTCGTGTAAAGATAGGCATACTGGTCATCGGCCCCGACCGGTGACCGTTCACCCTCGTACCATTCATACTCCAGCGCTTTTCACCGGTTTCGGAATCGATGGCGGTCATGGCAGCGTCATCCGAAAATGGATCATTAGAGCCTACGAGCAGTAGCCCGGATGTCGGTTGGACGCCGAGTGTTGGCTCTCTCACATCCCTCGTCCACACTGTCGGTGCTGGGAAGGAGGTGTCATCCTTCGAGAAACCAGTACAGCCGGAAAGCCCGACTGCAAGCGCAGGGGGGTCTTGAGCGCGTCACGTCGCGAATAGAGGACCATTTGACGAATACCATTGTATTTCTGAAATTAATCCTGTCGATGTTAAGACATTATGCGTCTTATGGCACTGTCAAAGAAAAATATTGGCTGATTGGCGATTAGGCGTTACTTTTGATGCTCGAATGCAAAAAGCACGTGAGCGTCCTTTTCCCACGTTCGAGCATATTTGATAACACCTTCGATATCATACGTATCCGCCTCACTATCGACCGTGCCAGTGGCAGCATCACCGCCACTCACTGATTCCGAATCCTCACAGTTGTCGGTTTTTCTTATGGAATCAGTGACACGGAACTCGTACTGTCCCCAGCCCGATACATCAACTTCACCAACCGAATAGGTATTTACGTTATCTACTTCGAGAGTAAGATCGCCGATGAGCCTCACATTTTCGATCATACCGCTAAACGGCTCTTCTATCTCGCCACCATCAAGTGAACCTTCAATATTTGATGAGCCATCGATGATTACACCGTAATCTCCTTCACCGCTAATGGTGACGGTTTGTTCAGCGGCGGCAGCGGATTGAACATTTGCGAGCGCACCACCGGTAATGCCGGCCGTGGCGATACTCCTCTTCAGGAACGACCGTCGAGATACGTTGCCATTTTCAGACATCGCATTGTGGACGACGATACGAGAAACATTATATTTTGCCAACAAGAACAAATATGAAGATTAATCTGTTATTGCGAATTGGTTTTTATAAATATTATTATTAGATAACATTTTTATTCTCTCCACTGGTATCACAGCGAATTAACAGTCACTAACATTCTGGTCTATCACTGTAGTCGCCTGTGGGGCCGTGGCTTGAAGCCGCTCAACATTTGTACTCGGTTGGACGACCGCATAGTGTCGAACCGATTGGCAACTCGCTACTTCGCGGAGTGACCACCAGTATTGGTACAGACTTGCAGTCATACGCCGATAGATCTGCCGATGTGAACGATATCGTGCACTGCCAACACACGTTGCGCATGCTGCACTCAGGGATGGGGTTCGTCTCGTGGGTCTTTCCGAACTGAGGATGCCGCTCGTGAGTTTGGAGGTCATCTCCAGATTGCTGTGCACGACGACGTGGAAGTACGGGAATCTGTTTGCAACCTCGTTTATCTTGTTACGGCGGCGCTTGTACAGTATCGACTCCATTGCGACGCTGGGACGATTTTGTTAGTTTCGTAGTCATCCAAACCACCATGCTGAAAAAGAAAGGAGTTGATAGGCACTGTCTAGTTAAGCCACTTTGAGAAGCGAGCAGGCCGTTGCGTGAGTTGGCTATGACGCTCGCAGTGCTGATCTGACTATCTTATCACCGTTGTAAGACACTCAGCAACCCGGTTCAACTTTGATATACCCGTTTTTAATATCTTGCAGGATTGCGCCCTAGAATAAGGTTGCAAGCAGAGATGAATAGATGATGAATAAGAGAATTACTGACGGAAGCTGAGCTAATTCGATTACGTTGAGAAAATTCGCACCGACGAGGGCACCGAACCCTCCGGACAAGATACCAACCACCCCTCCAGTAGCGCCCGCCCAGTGGTTCGGTTCTGTACGGATGGTAATCGGTGGAATGCCGAACTGTCGTTCCAGTCTCCGCACCGCGATTGACAGGAACAATATGCCCGGAAACGTCGCCAGCCCGAACCAGTGGCCGCTCCCGAAAAACCACGGTGTGAGCACCGTTAGCGAGAACAGGAGGACGAAAAATGCCACGATGTTTCTGGTCTTCTGAAACATACCCTACTACACTGGTTTCTCCACGACTTTATTACTGTTGTGTTGGTATTAGATTTCAAACACTATCTGATTTCTCTCGGGAGTTGACCCCGAAATCTCACTTTTAATCGCTTGAACCCCCGCTATTCCGGGGAACTGCTCTGATGGTGATGAACTCCATCGGACGAACCAATGAACATTGCTGGCGACGTCACAGAGTTGGTCGGGAAGACGCCACTCGTCCGTCTTGACTCATTCGAGGGGAATATCCTCGCAAAGCTCGAATCTTTCAACCCGACGAACTCCGTCAAAGACCGAATCGGCGTTGCAATGCTCGAACAGGCCGAAAG
>NZ_JBZRPK010000456.1:0-4982 GCF_058382125.1 Haloferax sp. s1 | reverse complement strand
CACCTGCACAGGGACGGGAAGCCGATTCGACCAGAATCGAGTTCCGCGGGGCGGACAACACGGCGAACCCGTACCTCGGACTTATCGGACTCCTCGCCGCCGGGAACGACGGTATCGAGCGCGAACTCGAACCGCCGGAGCCGGCTTCGGTCGACCCGTGTGACCTCACGGATGCACAGCGGACCGCAAAGGGAATCAAGCGACTCCCGCAGACGCTCGGTGAGGCGCTCGATGCGTTAGAGACAAACGAGGTATTGCGCGAGGCACTTGGTCCCGACCTCTTCGATGCGTACGTCGAAGTCAAGCGGAACCACTGGAAGTTGTTCACCGAGAGCGCGGGAGCGTGGCAACGGGAGCGACTCCGAAACCTCTACTAAAACGGCATCTGAGAACACGACCCTCGGGCGTGGGGTGCGGCCCGAGGTAGTCTGTACTGCTCGACGGTGACCGTCAGATTCGTACCGTTCCGACAGGTCGTCAGTCGCTCCCCACCGCGTCCGCCGGTTCGTGGGATGCGTCGTCGAGCGTGTCGATGGCGTTGTTTCGCCACGACCCGAGTCTGAACCACGCAAGCGCGAGCACCGCGCCGACGACGTTCGAGATGGCGATGGAAATCCAGACCCCGCTCGGGCCGACGGCCTGCGCGCCGAACCACGAAATCGGGAGTCGGATGATGCCCCGAGTAGTCAGCACGATGACGGCCGCGACGGTCGTCATTCCGACTCCGCGGAATCCGCCGACGAAGGTCCGCAACACGCCGATGAATCCGAACGTGGGGACGACCCAGTGGAGGAACGAGACGCCGCACCTGATGGTTGCCGGTTCGTCGGTAAAGAGACTCACAATCGGCCGTGCGGTGACCCACGTGAGGATGGCGATTGTGGTGAGACTACCGAACGCAATCACTGCGGCACGATAGTTGGTCGTCACGGCGCGGTCGAGTTTCCCCGCACCGATGTTCTGTCCGGTCATCGTTTCGACCGCCCGCGAGATGCCAACTGTTGCGAAACCGATTGTAGAGATGACTCGAATCCCGATACCGTATCCGGCGACGGCCGCCGTCGAGAAGGTCCCGACGATAACGAGAAGCAGGTTAATCGAGATACCCCGTCCCATCTGTTCGACGGACGTGGGTAGACCCGTCCGGGCGAGTCGACGACCCCAAGAGAGATTCGGCCGGAACTGGCGTAACTCGGCGTCGAGTCCTCTCGAGGACACGAATAGGAGGTAGAATCCCACGAGAGCCGCGAGACTCCGGGCGGTGAACGTCGCAATCGCGGCACCACGGATGCCGAGTTCCGGGACGAATCCCCAGCCGTAGATAAGAATCGGGTCGAGAAGTGCGTTAAGGGTAATCGAACCAATCATGACCGGAAGCGGCGTGATGGTGTCGCCGGACCCGCGCATCAGCGAGAGGAAGGCGACGAACCCGACGGTCGATGGTAAGCCGAGGGACATTATCTGCAGATAGGCGGTCGCGAAGCGGTGAACTTCTGGAGTAATATCATACAGCGTGAGGACGTCGTCGACGAAGAAAAAGCCGAGAACGCCGACGAGGGCCCCTGAAATCAGTCCGTACGTCACAGTTTGTGCCGCCGCGTGGGCGGCCCCTTCGTAGTCTTCACCGCCGGTCGCTTGGGCGACGTGAATACTGCCTGCGACGGGAAGACCGAAGCTCACAGAAAGGAGGAAATACGCGAGCGGATACGCGAGAGTAATCGCTGCTAGCGATGCGGTGCCGTACTGCCCGAGCCAAAACGTGTCGACGAGCGTGTAGACTGTTTGAATGACGTTCGTGATGATAACCGGCAGTGCGAGTATCCCGAGCGGCCGAGCAATCGACCCCGAGGTCAAATCGAGGTCGTCCTGGCGGGTGAAGATACTCACGAGCGCATTACGGATTCCCATTAGCTGACTCGCACCCGTTAGTTCGCCTCTTGTTCTTTCCAGTGGCGGGCCAGTTCGGCACAGGTTGCGACCCACGCGCCGTCGGTGTTAGTGACCGTTTCGAGCAGGTCGTCGAGCGCGTCAATTCGGCTGGCGCGACCGATGACCTGCGGGTGCATCGTCAGCATGAACATTCGTCCGCGGCGGTGCAGTCCCTCGAACTCCGCTTCCCACGTGTCGAAGACGGGACCGACAGGTGAGATTCCCGACTGGAAGTCGAACGTGGGCTTCATGTTGAATCCCCAGTAGACGAAGTCGTCGAGTAAGAAGTGGTTCGGTAGTTCGACGAGGGGATAGTCGTCGCGCAGGTACGGAATGTCGGTGTCCATCATCGACGAGTCGTATATCATCCCCACCTCCTCTGCCAGTTCCAGTGTTTGGTCGGACTGCCCACCGCGGTAGCCGAGCGGCGGTTCGCCGGTGAGGCCTTCGAAGAGTTCGACGGTTCGCAGAAACTCCGTTTCCTCGCGTTCTTTCGAGAGCGTCCGTGGATGGACGTGCGAATAGGTGTGATGTGCGATTTCGTGGCCGTGGTCGTGAATCTGTTTAATCGTCTCCGGCCACTCTTCTGCGACTCTTCCGGGAACGAAGAAGGTACATCGGCAATCGTGTTTGTCGAACACCTCCAGAATACGAGGGACGGCGACCGTCGGACCGAACTCACCGCGGAACTCGAATCGCCCGAAACCCTCTTTTTGTTTTTCACCTGCGCGCCAGAGTTGGCCAGCGTCGAGGTCGAACGTAAACGAAGCCGCAGACTGGTAGTCACCCCATGGAGTATCGTCAGTTGATTGCTGTTTAAACTGTGACATCGCCTATTTTTAGGCTGACCTAAAACTTAAAGCTTTTCGACAAGGAGAATGTGTTCCGAAAATAAGAACACAGAGAGGTCTCTATCGATGTGTTCGTCGAGGCTGACCGGCGGAACACATCAATACCGTGGGGTCAGACAGGACGTTTGAAATCTCGTAGAGACCTATCGTGGCTGACGTGGCAGTGGTGGTTAGTGACCTAGCCGGGCGGTCATCCGGTCGAAGGCACACTACACCCCGACGAATACGCCTTACGACAGGTCACGTTCGGCGATGCGGTCGTTCGCTCCCGAGATGTCGGCCAGCGACTCGCCCTCGTAGAGGCGGTCGATGATTTCGGATTCCGCCCCGTCGCCTCCAGTGTAGTGTTCGATAACCTGGTCGATTTCGTCCTGTGGGACGAACACGACGCCGTCTTCGTTGCCGATTGCGGCGTCCCCCGGCTGAACCACCGCACCGCCGACCTGCACGGGGACGTTGATGTCGCCACCCAAACTCTGACGCAAGCGATAGACCGTCCTGTTGGACCTTGCTCGTGCGAACACCGGGAAATCGATATCCCGGATTGCTGCCGTATCGGTCACAGCGCCGTCGATGACAACGCCCTGTGCGCCGCTCGCAACCGCCGCATGGGTGGTGACTTCTCCCCACGGTGCGTTCGTTTCGTGGCCGTCCATCTGGATGACGATGACGTCCCCCGGTTCGGCGAGTTCAGTCGCCTTGTGAACCATCGTCCCGTCGACAGGCGGAATCCGGACAGTGAGGGCGGAGCCGACGATGTTCGCCGAGCTTGCTGTCCGCATGAACCGCAGTTCCGGTGATGAGTGACCGAAGTGTCGGTGGTGTCCGAGTTCGTTCGGGTCCACTTGCTCAAGCGCGCTCAGTTGGTCATCACTGGGTCGGTCGAAGTCGTCGATTACCATCGTATCGTCCTCATGGTTCGCTACTAGTTTTAGGTTGGCCTAAAAATTAAAAACTACCGGCCACAGAGAAACCAGCGGGGTAGTGAGTGTGGGTGTCGGCTCAGAACTCGCCTGTTACGATGTCAGCAACCCGTTGGCGGTCGAAGAACTCGTCTTCCGTGAAGACATCGGGATAGAGGTCCTGTGCGGCCTGTTCGAGTTGGAACAGGTACACAATCGGCCCCTGATACGGCGCGCCCGCATAGATTACTCGGTCGTTTTGTACAGCCTGCAGTTCGCTCCCGAGATCATGGTCCTTCATCGGCTGTACGAACTTCGACTCGAACTCCGCTTCCGTCAGTTCTCCGTGCTGTCGGATAGCGATGACCTCCGGGTCAACCTCCAACAGTGTCTCGAAGTCGACCTCGCTGCGGCTTTCGTGGAAGTTCTGTACGTCCGACTGCGCCAATGCATCGCGGACATTCAGTTCTCGCCATTGCTTGAAACTCGTCCCGGAATCCATCACAAACGGGAGGAACGTCTCCGGCGGACTCGACCGTGGATACAGAATAGCGACTTCCGGTCGCTCCTCGGGCAGACGCGACGTGACATCCGAGACGACCCGGTCGTGAATCTCTTTGAGGGCCTCGTATCGTTCCTCCTCTTGGAACACTTGCGCGAGTTTTTCGAAGGCCTCGTACATCGAGTACTTCGTGTAATCGTGCCACGAGTAGCTCCCGGAGAAGATCGTATTTCCGAGGAATGGACCGACGTTCTCGCTGATTTCGTCGATGTCCTCTTGTGTCCACTGAATCCGGTTGATCATGAAGTTCGGATCGATGATGTGGACATCCGCATCGAGTTCGTAGAATAGCTCTTTGTCGGTGCCATCCTGCCAGAGTTGTGTTAGTCCTTCACGATCGACGGAAACACCGGGAAGCTCATTATAATACCACGTCGCGAACCGCTGGCGGATACCCACCGCTTGCAGTCCGTCAGCCTGTCCGAGCGCGACGCCCATGTCTGCATAATCGCCGGTGAACGAAAACCACTTCTCGGGAACCTGATCGAAAGGTACCTCTCCGACTGGCTCCATCGTCACCGAATAGCTCGAATCCTCGGTTGTTGTCTCGGTGTCAGTCGTCTCTGTCTCAGTCGACGTACTCGGCGAGTTACTCTCCGTCGGCGTTGAATCCGCCCCGTCGTCACCCAAACAGCCAGCAAACAATCCGCCACCGACGACTGCCCCGCCGTACTTGAGATATTCTCTCCGTGTTGGTTCCGTCCGTCGTCCGGAATCTCGGTCCATGAGGTTTAGGCT
>NZ_JBZRPK010000457.1:0-4988 GCF_058382125.1 Haloferax sp. s1 | reverse complement strand
GTTGGGGAGCGCCCCCCAGGTAGGGCGGTGGCCGGGGGTTAAGTGGTCTCCTTGGCGCGTGGGGTGCCGTGGCCGTCAGCCCCCCTCGGTTCTTCCGTGACGGTTTCGCGCCCGGCGAGCAGGCTCCCGGACTCTTGTTTGCCATCTCCGTCGCGCTCGTCTACCAGAGTCTCCAGTTCGTCTTCGCACCGGCCACGATTCCGGTTATCGGAGGCGGGCCAGTCGCTTCGGCGCTCGTCGCGCTCTTGGTCATTGCGCTCTTTGTCGCGCCGGCACTGCTTCACCTGACGGCGGCGATACAGACCGCGCTCCTCATCCCGCTTCTCTCTCAGCGCGCCGGCGTGAGCGAGACCGTTCAGGTCATCGCTTACGCCACTGCGCCGTGTGCATTTGCCGCGGTTCCGATTCTCAGCGTTCTGATTCCCGGGGTTTCGATACCCGTTCTTCGAGCGATTTGTGCGGTCTACGGGGCTGTCCTCCTCGCAGTCGGCATCAGCGAGGTCCATCAAACTTCGCTCCCGAAGGCGATTCTCGCGACGGCCGTTCCGTCCGGAGTTGTCTTCGGATATGCCTTCGGCGGCTTTCAGGCGCTCTCGAATATCACCGCAGCGCTAATGACCGTGCTCGGCTGAGTCCACATATCCCTTCGAAAGCGGCAATTCGCCGGATGTAGCCCCGTCGAGTCGGCCGCACGCGTGTCGCTCTAGCCTGAGCGTTTTTCGACAATCGTTTTAGTTAGGGGTTGTTTGCTCAACGCAATGGATTGGATTACGCACGAGGAGGACGTCTGGTTCGAGTTCCGGGGCAATAGCCCCCACCAGCTCGTCCCCGGTCGGTTTTACAAAGGCACCGTCGACGGGTACGCCGACTTCGGTGTCTTCGTCGATCTCGCTTCCAACGTCACAGGCCTACTGCACCGCAGCGAACTCGACCGCCGTCTCGAATCCCTCGAATGGGAACCGGGCGACGAAGTGTTCGTCCAGGTGAAGAACGTCCGCGACAACGGCAACATCGACCTCGGCTGGTCGATTCGACAGTCTGACACCGAGTTCCGCGGTGCTCGCATCCACGACCCCGATGGCGACGCCGACGGCCAACCGGTCGAGAAAGAAGCCGAAAGCAGCGGTCCGACGACGATTAAGACCCGCCCCCAGACGGGTAAGACGACGAAACCCGTCGGCGCGACTACGTCGCAGAAATCCGTCGAGACCGAATCTGAACCGGAACCGGAACCGGAACCGGAACCAGTCGAAGCCGAGCCCGAGCCCGAGTCCGCCGCCGGAGACGAGGGCCGCGCCCCGACCGCGAAGGATGTCGTCACCGACATCTCCGAATCGGAAACGGAAGCCGAAACTGCACCCGAAGCAGCCGAAACACATGAAGCGGCCGCCGAACCCGAAGCAGCCGAAACAGTCGAAGCCGAGGAAGTCGAGCGCGTGAGGATCGACAGCATCGACAACCGCGTCGGCGAAGTCGTTCGCGTCGAGGGCGAAATCGCAAGCGTCCGCCAGACCGGCGGGCCGACCGTCTTCGAACTCCGCGACGAAACGGCCATCGCGGACTGTGCCGCCTTCGTCGAAGCCGGCGTTCGCGCATACCCCAGCGTCGAAGTGGGCGACTACGTCCGCATCGACGGCGAGGTCGAACGCCGCCGCGGCGAACTTCAGATCGAGACCGAGGACCTGACGGTTCTCGAAGGTGCTGACGCAGAAACTATCAAACAGCGCCTTGCGGACGCGCTTTCCGACGAGGCCCGACCGGACGCAGTCGCACCCCTCGCGGCTCACGAGCCGGTCGCCGCCGTCGGCAAGTCGCTTCTGGACGCTGCCGAGGCAATCCGCCGAGCCGTCCTCGAATCGCGCCCCATCGTCGTGCGCCACACGGCCACGGCAGACGGCTACGTCGCCGGTGCCGCCGTCGAGCGCGCCGTGCTCCCGCTCATCCGCGACGAGCACCCCCGCGACGACGCCGAGTACCACTACTTCACCCGTCGCCCGCTCGAAGAGGCCGTCTACGGCATGGACGCCGCCACGAACGACGTGACGCGGATGCTCGAAGACCGCGACCGCCACGACGAGAAGCTTCCGCTCGTACTGCTTCTCGGCGCTGGCTCGACCGCCGAATCCCTCGATGGACTCGGCCTGCTCGGTGTCTACGGCTCCGAGCGCGTCGTCGTCGACGCCGCACCCGCGGACGACGAAGTTGCCGAAGAAGTCGATGTGCTCGTCAATCCTCCCCGTGAGGGTGCTGACGCCCGCGACCTCTCTGTCGGCGCGCTCGCTTCGACGCTCTCGGTTGCTGTCAACGAGGACGTTCGCGACGGCGTGTCGCACCTCCCCGCCGTCAGCTACTGGGAGAACTGCCCGCAGCAGTACCTCGACCTCGCCGCGGACCACGGCTTCGACGCCGACCGCGTCCGCGAACTCCGTGAGGCCGTCGCCCTCGAAGCGTACTACCAGTCCTACCAGGACAAGCGCGAACTCATCGCTGACCTGCTCTTCGACGCCGATGAGGGCCTCGCTGGCCACGTCTCCGAGCAGTTCCGCATCAAACTCGAAGACGAAATCGAGACGGCGCAGGCGAACCTCGAACGCCGCCAGGTTGATTCCGTCTCCGCCGCCGTGCTCGACTCCGACGCCTACAGTCACCGCTTCGACTTCCCGCCGACGGGTCTCCTCGTCGACGAACTGCACCGCCGCACGCGCGAGGGTGACGCGTTCGTGACCGTCGCGCTGGGCATGGACGAACTGTACTTCCGCAGCACGGGCGACCTCGACCTTCGCGCCGTCGTCGAGTCAGCCGCCGAGAAGGCACCCGCCGCCGGTCTCGCCGCCGCCGGTATCCGCGAAGGACGCATCGAGTTCCTGACCGGTGCGCGCGACGAGGCGCTCGAAGCCGTCCTCGCCGCCGCTGCCGAGCAGTTCTAAACGACAATCCAGACTCCTCCTCGTTCGTTCTCGATGGAGGGCTGTTTTCGAGCCTCCCGAGCGACACGCTTATCCACGAAACGACCTGATTCGCGCTCATGAGCCGTTACCACGTCGCCACCCGGGAGGTGTGTCCGTGAGCGCTGAGACCGAAACCGAGTCCGAGGCGTTCCAGCGGACCTGCGAGGCGCTCGTCGAGCGCATCCTCGCGGGCGAAATCGACCGCGACGACCTCGAATCGGCCAAGCTCGACGCCTGTTCGGAACACTCCTCGCCGAAGGTACCGAAGAACACCGAGATTCTACAATACGCCCCCAAAGACCGACGCGAGGAGGTCAAAGAGGTCGTTCGACGAAAACCCGTCCGCACCGCCTCCGGCGTCTCGCCGGTCGCCATCATGACCTCGCCGCACATGTGCCCGCACGGGAAGTGTCTGTACTGTCCCGGCGGTCCGGCGAGCGAGTTCTCGTCGTCGCAGTCGTACACAGGCCACGAACCCGCGGCCGCCCGCGGCGTCCAGAACGACTACGACCCATACGGACAGGTCACGCTCCGGCTCGAACAACTCCGGCACATCGGCCACCCGGTCGACAAGGTCGAACTCATCCTGATGGGCGGGACGATGACCGCCCGGAGCCACGACTACCAGGAGTGGTTCGTCAAGCGGGCGCTCGAAGCGATGAACGACTACGACCTCGACTCGGAACCGCAGCCCGCCGAGGACCAATCGTTCAAACCCGACCCCGAGGATGTCGAATTCAAATACGTCGAAGACGTGATTGCCGAAAACGAGACGGCCGACATCCGAAACATCGGAACGACGTTCGAGACGAAGCCCGACTGGTGCGACCCCGAGCAAATCGACCGGATGCTCGATTTGGGTGCGACGAAGGTCGAAGTCGGCGTCCAGACGACCTACGAGCGAATCAACCGCGAGATGCACCGCGGTCACGGCGTGCAGGCGTCAATCGACGCCAACCGTCGCCTCCGCGACTCGGCGTTCAAGGTCGGCTTCCACATGATGCCGGGACAACCCGGGATGACGAAGGAGATGTGTCTGGAGGACTTCCGCCAACTGTTCGAGAACTCGGACTGGCGGCCAGACTACCTCAAAATCTACCCGACGCTCATCGTCCGCGACACCATCACCTACGACATGTGGCGACGCGACGAGTACGACCCGCTGAACAACGAGGAGGCCGCCGACATCATCGCCGAGGTCATGGGGATGATTCCGAAGTACACGCGCCTCCAGCGCGTCCAGCGCGACATCCCAGCGGACTTCATCGACGCCGGTGTCTGGAAGTCTAACCTCCGACAACTCGCCGCTCAGCGGGCCGAAGAGAAGGGTATCGTCCAGCGCAACATCCGCGCCCGCGAGGTCGGCATGAACGAAGCCAACCCGGACCCAGAGCGCATCGAACTCGACGTGATGACCTACGAGGTCGCTGGTGGAACTGAGCACTTCATCTCGTTCGAAGACCCCGTCGAGGACCTGCTCGTCGGATTCTGTCGACTTCGTTTCCCGGGCAATCCGGTCCGACGCGAACTCCAGAACGCGGCGCTCGTCCGCGAACTGCACGTCTACGGGTCGGAAGTCGGTATCGGAGCTGAGGGCGATTGGCAGCACAAAGGCTACGGAAAGAAGCTTCTCGCCCATGCCGAGGAACTCGCCCGCGACGCTGGATACGACAAGATTTCGGTCATCTCGGGTATCGGTGTCCGGCAGTACTACAAGCAGAAACTCGGCTACCAACAGGACGGTCCGTACGTGTCGAAGCGGCTGTAGTAGGCCCGTTAGCGCGTTCGTATCCGATTTTTCGAGCCAGTGGATTCGGCTCCCGAATCTGTGTGCCTGTGGTTCTCAATACTGATTAACACTCCGTCACGTTTTTGGAAGTTCACCCGCCCGACTGGGTACGATGGTCGAACAGGGGGCAAGCGGGGTATCGAATCCGGTAACGAGTTGGCTACAGGACTTGCAGGCGACGCTCGCGCAGTTTGTCTCGACGGAGGAGCGCATCGGTATCTCGGTGGCACCCGTGGCGCTCGCGTTCGGGG
>NZ_JBZRPK010000699.1:0-17365 GCF_058382125.1 Haloferax sp. s1 | reverse complement strand
TACTTCCCTAAACACTCGGACTGGCTAGCTTCTGAAACTCGCCCACCTGCATCTGCCGAAACCACACAGCCGTTGCTCGCGGGCGGCAGCGCGTCGAAGACGACGACGCAGTCGCTCTCTGTTTGTTACTTCGTGGAGGAGAACGCGTTTCTTGTCTCGATTCAGTCGGCTTGTGGAGCGATTGGTTCTGGTTCGGCTTCGCGCATCGCTCCGGTGATTCCTTTTGCCAATTTAAACACGGCTGCTTTGTGGTCCGTCTTAGATTTGTGGATAGATGTCGGTCGTACGCCGAGTTCGTTATACTCGGCAAGACTGAATTTCTCGTCTTCCCACGCCTCAATCTGGGTGTGCACTTCTGCGAGCAGGCCGTGCAGGTGGATGAGTTCCTGCTTCTTCATGAGCAAACACGGCTTGAGACCGGAGGGATATAGTATTATCTTGAGTCACGTTAGCACCCGTCCTGCTTAAACCGCCGATTATGGGTGTCTCACGGGAAATTTACTGTTTGAACTCTTTCAATTAGTTTTGTGTTTGCGGTCATCGGTGGAGAATCACGGGAGAATATCATGAGTCATTTATATAGCTATGTAGCGCGCGCACCGTCAGGTGGTCGTGAATATTTTAGGCGGTGCTGTGTGTACATTCGAGTATGGACTACGACGAGCAATTGGACCGGGCGCTTTCGGAGACGCCGGATGTCGCAGAAAGTGGCGACCGTTTTACCGTCCCCGACCCGACGGTCCGGCAGGAGGGCAGCGTCACGGTCTACGAGAACTTTGCGGAGACGTACGACCGACTCGCACGCGATGCAGACCACGTCGTGAAGTTCTTCCAGTCAGAACTGGGGACGAGCGCGCAGATTGACGACAAGGGGCGAGCACGGTTTACCGGCGAGTTTAGGCAGCGCCGAATCGCCGAGGCACTCGAAGACTATGTCGAGTCGTTCGTTCTGTGCAGTGAGTGCGGTTCGCCTGACACGCGTATCGTCACCGAACAGGGTGCCGACGTGTTGAAGTGTGACGCGTGCGGTGCGCTCTCTGCCATTCCTGATATCTGAAAATTCGACTTGTTTTCCTTACTGTCCCACGTACACTCTGGTTTTACTCGAACTGTTTGAGCGTCTGGAGGTCACGCTCCGTTCGCATGAATTCAGCAGTACGCCGCGTCACTCCGCATCCCTGACACGAGAAGTTGTCACGGTGAGCGGGGAGTTCGGTCGGATTCGTCTCCCAGTCCTTTCCACATTCGGGGCACAAGAGTCGGACGAACGCTTCAACCATACCCGGATATGCTCTGGGAGTGCGGATAAATCTTGTCACGGTTTCGCATAATTAAGAAAAAGCACGGGCCACCGAGCCCACCCAACCCACTTATCCGAGCAGGCTTCCGTCCTGTACTTCGAGAAGCTCCTTGTAGCGGTTTCGGATAGTCACTTCGGAGATGTCGGCGACTTTCGAGACCTCACTCTGGGTCACCTTCTCGTTGGTGAGCAAGGCGGCCGCGTAGACCGCGGCGGCGGCGAGACCGACCGGCGACTTACCGGAGTGGATACCCGTCTCTTTCGCGTCGCGGAGGAGCTGTCGTGTCTGCCGCTCCGCCTCGTCGGAGAGGTCGAGCTCGCTGGCGAACCGCGGGACGTACTGTTCGGGGTCTGCGGGCTTGATTTCGAGCTTCAGCTCGCGGACGATATAGCGGTACGTCCGGGTGAGTTCCATCTTATCGACGCGGGAGACTTTCTCCAGTTCGTCGGGCGAGCGAGGGGTGTCCGCCATGCGGGCGGCACCGTACAGCGCCGCGGTGGCAACGCCCTCGATGGAACGGCCGGGGAGCAGGTCGTCGTTGAGGGCACGGCGGTAGATGACCGATGCGGTCTCGCGGACGTTCTCCGGGAGACCGAGGGCCGAGGCCATGCGGTCGATTTCGCCGAGTGCCTGCTTGAGGTTCCGTTCCTTGGAGTCGCGAGTGCGGAAGCGCTCGTTCCAAGTACGGAGACGCTGCATCTGCTCGCGCTGGCGCGGCGAGAGGGACTTGCCGTAGGCGTCTTTGTTCTGCCAGCCGATGTTGGTCGAAAGCCCCTTGTCGTGCATCATCTTCGTGGTCGGCGCACCGACGCGAGACTTGCTGTCTCGCTCGGAGGCGTCGAATGCGCGCCACTCGGGACCGCGGTCGACGACAGTGTCCTCGACGACAAGACCACACTCTTGACAGACGGTTTCGCCGTGTTCGTCGTCTTGGACGAGATTGCCGCCACACTCAGGGCATACCTGTTCCTCTTCTTCCTGTCGCTCGTCTTGCTCGGACTCGCGGGAGGTTACGTCCCGGGCCTTTGCGTCGGTACTGTAGGTTCGGGTGGTAATATCGCTCATTGTGGGGTGGTAGGCGCTGATACGTCTCGGCCGGAAGGCCCTTAGAAGACGAAAGAATAATCCGGCTTGGACTGGCCTTACCAACAGTAAGTTCGAAACTCATATAAATGTTTCGACGATACCATGTGGACAAACCGCACGATGTCGTTGCTTTTCCGGTTTGACGAGGGCGAAAACAGGCCGTCCTACACAAAAATTCGGGTAGTAAATCTCTTTCGTCCAGTTAGAGCCAGTTCTCTATCTGAAAATAGACGAGTAAGATCGTCGAGACGAGAGCCATTCCGAGCATCGTGGCCACGTAGCCGTATTCCCAGCCGAGTTCGGGCATATTGAACGCTGACGCGGTGGGGTCGAAATTCATCCCGTAGATTCCGACCACGAGCGTGAGCGGGAGGATGATAGTTGCGACGACGGTGAGCGTCTTCATCACCTCGTTTGTGGACTGCGAAAGCGTATTTAGGTAGATATCTCGGGCCCCACGTGCGAGTTCGCGGTACGTCTCCGTGAGGTCGACTACTTCGACGAGGTGGTCGTATACGTCCCGGTAGTATTTCTCTGTCTCCTCGCGGACGTACTCCGGGTCGCCACGGGCGAGTACGCCTGCGGCTTCACGTGTGGGCCACACCGTTTTTCGAAACGAGAGTAGGTCACGTCTGACTGCATTCAACCCTTCGAGAACTTCTGGGTTTGCTCCCTCTAAGAGACTATCCTCGATGAGTTCGATTTCTTCTCCAACTTCATCCAATAGGTCGAAGTACTCGTCGACGGTCCGGTCGACGACGCGGTAGGCCACGAAGTCCGGTCCAAATCGGAGCATCCGACGTTTCTCTTGTTCGATGGCCTCCCACACTCTGTCAATGGGCGTTAACTCCTGACGTGTGAGGGTGACGAGCCAATCATCACCGAAACAGAGCCCGACGGGGTTCGTCTGAACCTCCTCTTCGAATATCTGCTCTCCTTTCCGAAGTATCGCCACTCGGACGATGACGAACGTGTACTCGTCGTATTCTTCGGTCTTGGGACGGGAGTCGTTCCGCACGTCTTCGACGGTTAGTGGGTGGATTCCGAACGTCTCCGCGACGCGCTCGAAATCGTCCGCTATAGTCGCTCGAACCCACGTCGTTCCCTCAGCGTTGCGCGCTGCGTTTAGCTCCGTCTCATCGTAGTTCGTCACCCCACCGTCATCGTAGACGAGTGCCGAAATCATGCGTCTCCTCCGATAGCCCACAGTGTGATTCCGACCATCATGGCTGTCACAGAGAATGCGCGACCTGGATACGCGAAGAACGTTCCCACACCGTAGCCGACCACGCCGAGTACTGTAACGCCGATACCTGCGGTCCGCACGCGAGTCATAGTGTACCGACCCGCGTCAACGAGAAAAAGGCTTGTCTGAGTTTATGCTTCGGACGGGTGTTCGACAGCGCGAATCAGTTCGAGGATATTCTTCTCCTCGCCGTCGAGTTGCTGTGGATACATGCCGATTGCCACGATGAAGTCCTCATTGTGGCGGACCTTAGTCACGTGGACGTACACATCGACGTCTTGCCCACCGAATTTCGCGGTGGCGCTGTACTTGGTTACGTTGGCCTGCTCACCGAGCATCTGTACATCCCGGGAACTCACCTGTTCGACATCCTTGAGTCCCTGATACTGGCTGTCGACGAGTCCGACCAGTTGGTCGTTAGAGTAGTCGCCGATTGGGTTCCGTGCCTTGCCAGCGACTTCCACGGCAGGCGTAGAGATGACGCTAAACATGCCGAGTTTGGCCTCGCCGAAGAAGCCGAGGTCGATGGACTTCTCGTACGTCGTCATGTGGTTACTGGCGGCGACCTGACGCTCTGCACCGGCGACGCTCAGCGTGCGATTCACCTGGAACGTCTGCGTCCCGTTCGTCGAATACCCGGCATTCGATGCGACTGTCGAATCGGTCGCGGCCGGTTCGGATTCAAACGTGAGCGACTCTTCGCCCGTCAAGAACCCGATACAGCCACTCATGACAATGAGCGCTGCGAGAGCGAGGGTCGCAACCGTACGTCTGGAAGTCATTGTTCCGGAGTTTCCGCTCACCGGGTATAAGTTCGGTGGCTACACAGGAGACAGCCCATTGTCAGTTGTTGGTCGGTTGCTGGCCCTGTTACGGTCGCTGATTACGCAACCAGTTCCCGCGACTCGTTTTCGCGGCGGATGACGCGTCTACTGTAGAGGTAGTACGCGGGGGCGACGAACGGCAGGGCGAACGCCGCGCCGAACCAGAGATGGCGCGAAAGCCCCCATTCGATACCCTGTCCGCGGAGCGAGTTGATATCGGCGCGGACGAGACCCGCGTAGAACACGTGGGTGACGAGATAGACGGCGAACGCCGGTTCCGGGCCGATGTAAAGCGAGACGACGGTGAATATGACGAGTCCAATAGCGTAAATAATAGGCAATACGCCTCGGTACCGGCCGCGAACCGGTCGCTGTTTCCCTTGGCGCTCGCGTTCGACCGCCCTGCCGCGACGGTACTCGTCGGTGCTCATGTCGCTAGGTGTATGCGACGCTGAAAAAATGGTTCGCTCCCAGCGATTGTCTCAGGCGAGAATTACCTGCGTTACGCTCGCGACTCATCCGAGATACTTCACCTCGACTTCGTGCGGACCATCCTCGGTCGGAATGTCGACCGAGTCGCGGAGATGCTCCCGAATCGACGTACGCCACTCCTGTACGGCTTCAGTGTGGCGCTCGTGGTGTTCGTCAATCTCGTAAGGGTCTGGTCGGGTCTCATCGACTTCCGGATAGGACGGAGCGCTGTCCGCCACGAACACGTGCGGGTCGAGGTGGAGTGGTGACGGGTCACCGTAGTCTGAGGACTCACCGCCGGTGAGGTGGATACGCGCTCGCATCCGCCCATAGAAGGGCGGTGTTACGCGGAGAACGACGGGTTGACTTCCTCGCCGGTTCGCTTCGAGGGCGGTCACGAGGTCGTCTGTCGTCACTGCAATCGAGCGAATGACGCTCGGGTCGGACGACCCGTGTGTCCCGTTCAATCTCCGGCCTGCCGGTGACCAGTCACCGACGCGGGTCGAAGTTCGCCGCTGCACTGTGGGCAGGTTGCACGGTACGATGCGGCGCTCACGGTCGTTTGACACTCACGACAGACGTACGATGCCCGTTCCATCGACCATTCGTACGCAACACGGTGTGTTAAAACTTACCACGGTACGTGGGGTATACCACTGCTCGTGGGTCCGTGTCCTTTTACCCGGATGGGGCGCAATCCGCCAGTATGACAGACGCATGGTTCGCCGGCGCGAACCCTGACAACCCCGAATCGGGGGCACAGCGCATCCGAGAGGGGCGCACCGATTCCCCCGAGGAATGGCCCGCTGAGGCCGTCGAAGACGGGTTCGCTGCCGACGAGACCGACTACTACGCCAAACTCCGTTCGGCGACGCTCGCTGCCGCCCGCGACGCAGTGGCCGAGCGCGAGCGCGCCGACGACGTGCAACTCGCCCACGCGGTGCGCGCGATGGACGACGCTGAACGAACTGCCAACGAACTCGCCGAACGCGTCGTCGAATGGGCGGGAACGCTCTACGAAAACGTCCCGCGCGGCCTCGACGGCGTCCGCGACATCGCCGAGCGCGACCCATCGACGGCGGCCGAAGAGCGCGTTGTCTCCTATGCGACCCGCGCCGTCGACCTCCTCGACGAACGTGACCAACTCCGTACGTTCATCGAAGAACGTGCACCCACGACCGCACCGAACCTCGCCGAGATGGCCGGTCCAGTTCTCGCGGCGCGTCTCATCTCGCTGGCTGGCGGCCTCGACAGCCTCGCCAAAGCGCCCAGCGGCACCGTGCAGGTGCTCGGTGCCGAAGACGCACTGTTTGCACACCTGAAGGGCCGAGCTACATCGCCCAAACACGGCGTCATCTTCACCCACGAGTACGTCCACGGGACGCGCCCACAGGACCGCGGGTCGGCCGCCCGCGCGTTCGCCGGAAAACTCTCCATTGCGGCCCGTATCGACCACTACTCAGGGGATTATCGTCCAGAGATTCACGACGAACTCGCCGAGCGCATGGCGACGATTCGCGCCCGCGACGAGGAGGATGACCAATGAGCGACGAGCAAGCTGAGGAGCTTCCGGCTGGCGTCGAGCGCCGGACCTTCGACGGCCGTGAACGACTCTCGACGCGGGGCGAACCGGTTTACGGCGAGCCGGTCGATTCCGACGGTTGGCGCGCGTGGGACGCCGGTCGGTCGAAACTCGGCGCGATGCTCGAACTCGACATGGACACGGGTCTCGTCGGCGGTGAGACGGTGCTCTATCTCGGTGCCGCGTCGGGGACGACGGTTTCGCACGTCGCCGACTTCGCCGGGCCGACGTACGCAGTCGAGTTCGCGCCTCGTCCGGTTCGCGACCTCGTCGGCGTCGCCGAAGACCGGGACAATCTCTTCCCGCTTCTCAAGGACGCGCGCGACCCGGAATCCTACGCACACGTCGTCGAATCCGGCATCGATTGCCTCGTCATGGACGTGGCGACCCGCGGACAGGCCACCGTCGCCGTCCGCAACCGTCAGTTCCTCGCTGACGACGGGCGGCTCTTGATGGCCGTCAAAGCCCGGAGTGAAGACGTGACCGCCGACCCTGACGACGTGTTCGACGACGTCCTCGACGAACTCGAATCAGCCTACGAAATCCTCGAAACCGGGCGCCTCGACCGATTCCACGCGGACCACCTCGGTATCGTTGCACGGCCGGAGTGAGGGAACTCATATTCTAGCCATTCCCGAGCGAGACCGGTTAGGTGGTGTTTAAGCCCGCTATTTGCAGGTCATAATCGTCTGACGCGTTCGCCGGGGTCCACGATGTTTTTAATTCGGGGCGTCTAACGGCGTTGCGATGGAACTAGGGTCGGCGGATGCCTTCGACCGGATGGGTACGCTCGGCGTCGAAGAGGAGTTCTACATCGTCGATGCCGACGGTCGTCCCACGTCTGGCATCGACGACTTGGTTTACGGACCGGAACCCCCGGAACTGCTCTCAGGGCGACTCGACCACGAACTGTTCGAGTTCACTATCGAGACACAGACGCCTCTTATCGAGGACCTTTCTGAGGTTGCTGACGCCGTTACATCGGTTCGTGAGGCGCTCGTCGACCACGCGTCGAACCACGGGTACCGCATCGCTGCGGCCGGGCTTCATCCCGTGGCGAAGTGGCGCGAACTCGACCACGCGACAAAACCCCGGTATCAGGCGCAACTCGACCGAATTCAGTATCCACAGCACCGAAACACGACCGCCGGGCTTCACGTCCACGTCGGCATCGACGATGCGGACAAAGCCGTCTGGATTGCGAACGAACTCCGGTGGTATCTCGCACCGCTGCTTGCGCTTTCTGCTAACTCTCCGTTCTGGAACGGCTTCGATACGGGACTCGCATCTGCGCGCGCCAAAATTTTCGAGAACCTTCCGAACACCGGGATGCCGACCGCCTTCGACGATTTCGACGACTACCAGCAGTTCGAACGCCGGATGGTCGAACACGGGTCGATAGACGACCGTGGAGAACTCTGGTACGACGTGCGCCCTCACACGGGCCACGGAACGGTCGAGATTCGAACCCCGGACGCTCAGACCGACCCCGACCGAGTGGTCGACTTCGTCGAGTACGTCTACACACTCGTTTTGAACCTCGCCGACCGGTACGAGTCGGGAGAATCGAGGACAGACGTTCGACGGGAGATACTCGACGAGAACAAGTGGAGAGCAACCCGCCACGGCCGAGATGCGAGCTTTATCACCCCTAACTCCGAGGGCGTTGTCAGCCTCGAATCGTTTGTCGAGACGGAGTCCGACCGGCTTGATATAAACGGCCTTCGCTCCCTCTTCGCTGCCGAATCGGGAGCGAATATCCAGCGACGTATCCACGAGGAATCCGGAACCGACGCGCTCTGTGAGTACCTCACACTCGACTGATACGCCGATTTTCGGGGCTGTCTCCCCGGACTATCGCGCCCGACAGGAAACATTTTTTAGGACCTGAGTTTTGACCTTCTCCGTAGAACAAATGACTGCGGATCAGACTACCAAGGGGAGTGCGGATTCGACAGCGGAAGAACATACGGGACCTGCGGACTGTGCAATCTCCGAGTTCGATGATGGACTGGTTGATCTGCTCGCGTGGATTCTCGACACCGAGACACGAGCGCGTATCTACGTGTATCTCCGTCAGCACCCTCACTCGACGAGCGAAGAGGTCGCGGCGGGAACCGGTCTCTACCCGAGTACCGTACGCGAGGCCCTCGCCGAACTCACTGAAGACGAGACTGTCGAGCGTCGCAAGCGAAAGAGTTCCGGCGCGGGCAACAACCCTTACGAGTACGTCGCCATCGCGCCGAGCGACCTCGTCAAGGGCGTCTCCGGACAGGTCCAAGAACAGTTGAACGCCGTGTTCAATCTCGACCGACACCTCGGCACCGACGGTTCGGACGAGACCGAGCCGGTCACTATCACTGTCCGAGAGGAGTGAGAACCGACCTGCAGTCACTCGTTCGTTCGACGATTGTCGCTCCGCTAACCCGACCCGCTTAAGTCGTGGGGCACCCACCCCGAGAGTATGCACGTCGCGCTGGGCGGGACGTTCGACCCTGTCCACGATGGACACCTCGCACTCTTCGAACGAGCGTTCGAATTGGGTGACGTCACAGTCGGACTTACGAGCGACGAACTCGCACCACAGACCCGTCACGTCGACCGCTATGTTCGTCCCTTCGAGACACGAAAAACCAGCCTCGAAACAGAGCTTCGACCGTTGGCCGACGAGTACGACCGTGAGTTCGAGGTCCGTACACTGGAAGAACCGACCGGCATCGCAACCGAACCGGGATTCGACGCGCTCATCGTCTCACCCGAGACGAAGACGGGTGGCGAGCGGGTTAACCAGATCCGCGAGGAAAAGGGACTGAAGCCCCTCCAAATCGAGGTTGTCGAGCACGTTCCGGCCGAAGACGGCGACAGGATTTCGTCGACTCGCATCGTCATGGGCGAGATTGACCGTCACGGAAACCTCACGCCGAAGCGGGACGGTCGCGGTCGGAAGCCGCCGACAGGCGACGAATAGTTTTCTGGTTCTCGGATGTAGTGTCGTCTATGCGTCATCCGCTGTTCGCGAGCTTCGTCGTTGGCACCACCACCGCGTTTCTCGTCGGTATCGCCGTCACCGAGGTCGTCGCTCGGTGGATTTTCTTCTCTCTTTTCGTCGGTATTCCGGCGGGTATCGTCGCCGGTATCGTCGCTATCGCGGCAACTTACGCCGCGTTGACCCGTCGGTACGGGCCGACAGGGGAGTCCGCTGAGTGACGGTCGACGTTCACCAACTCGGCGGGCGGAATCCGGCCTCGCGGAGCAGGTCTTTCCACCGCTGTTGGATGCTGAGCCGCGATACGTCCATCGTTTCGGCGACGGCGGTCTGCGAGCGTTCTTCGCCCGCGATAAGCGCGCCAGCGTAGAGACTCGCTGCTGCGACGGCCTTTTTGGAGCGGTCTTCGTCCGGGAGCTGCGTGAGAAACATATCCGAGGCGTACGAGCGGGCCTCGCTTCCGAGTTCGAGACTGTCGGCGGCGGCGTCGATGCTCGCCAACCACTCTTCGTTGTCTCGTTGGTCTCGGGCGCTGTACATGACTGTCGTTCTCACTCCCGGCACATAATCTCCGCGGCGGAACCGGTCGATGTTCCTCGTGACGTTTATATGATGTTGCGGGAAATGTGCGGGTGAAGGGTGCGTTACCCTATCGAGCGCGGGTAGCCAAGTGGCCAAAGGCGCAGCGCTTAGGACGCTGTGGTGTAGACCTTCGCAGGTTCGAACCCTGTCCCGCGCATACGACGGCTCCGCAGTCGTTCGATTTTCGCTTCGGCAGGAAACCAACATGGAAGACCTGCCAATCATGCTCTCGCGCTGTAGCGTATTCACCAACGGGGAGTTAGATACGGAACGACCCATCCCGGTAGTCCCAAAATCGCACGACGGCGTACTGAACGAGAAGCAACTCGTAGACTACAAAGACCGGCGAGTCCGGTTCCTGTCATGGCTGTTGAAGGTTGGGAAGCACCCCGAGAAGGCCGAAGGGTACTCGCCGTACACCGTTTACTCGACGGCGTACCGGACCGCGCGCTTCGACCTGTGGCTCTGGGAGCAGAAGAACGAGTACACGTACCCGCCTCAGTCCGATGACGCCGCCGCCTACATGGACTGGTTGGCGTTCTCCGATAAGAGCCAAGTGACGAAGGGGAAGGCGCAGGAAGGTCTCCAACACCTTTCGAAGTGGCTCCACCACGAGTACGGGTACGACGAGTGGGAGTTCGAGTACTCTTTCGACGGCTCTGGTGGCAACCACCAGCCGCAAGACTTTCTCACGCGCGAAGAACGCCGTGCCATCCGACAGGCGGCACTCAACGAGGGGAACATCCCTGCCTACGGCTCTCTCACCGCAGAGGAGCGGAACGGATGGAAACTCTACATCTCGAACGCCCTCGGGAAGGCGTACGAGGATGTCACCCGCGAGGACTGGGACGAAGTGAACGGGTGGGAAGTCACTTCGCTCGTTTGGACCAGTCTCGACGCCGGTCTTCGCCCCAACGAGGTCCGAAACGCCCGAACAGAGTGGGTTGACACGAAAAACGGTATCCTCCGAATCCCGAAAGACGAGTCCTCGAAGAACGAGGGTAACTGGGCTGTCAGCCTCACGGAGCGAACCGCAACGTCGCTGTCTCGCTGGTTGGAGGAACGGGAGCAGTATGAGCGGTACAAGGGAACTGACGCACTCTGGCTGACGAGCCACGGGAACCCTCACGGCTCAGGAAGCCTTCGGAGGCTACTGCATCGACTCTGTGACCAAGCCGGTATCGAGACGGCGAACCGGAAGATGTCGTGGTACACAATTCGGCACTCTGTGGGGACGTACATGACCAAGGAACGGGACCTCGCCGCGGCGAAGGCCCAACTTCGCCACAAGAACCCCATGACGACGATGAAGTACGACCAAGTACCCGTAGAAGACCGTCGGGATGCTCTCGACAGGATGGGGTAAAATCCGATGACTTCGCCGACGAAACCCCACCGAAACGCGGAGAAGGTCGTCAAGTGTCCCGTGGAGGGTTGTGAGGCTGAGAAGTTGAGTCGCGGGATGCATCTCCACGTGCTTCGGAGTGTTGGAGACGGGCACGGACCACAGGGAGAAATCCCCGCGCATCTCGACTTCGAAAATCTGGAGGAGGTCGGAACACGAGAGGTCAAAGTCAATTACCCAGAGGAGCGGAAGACCGAGTCGGTCGCTCGGCTCTGTCCGTACTGTGGGAAACCGTTCAAAGGGAAGCACGGAGTGTTAATCCATCTCGGACAGATTGAGGGTCGGAAAAATCACCCCGTCAACGCCTCCGAGGTACACGAGCCAGACGACTTCCCCGTGGTTGAACTCGATGAGGCCGAGAACGTCGTCGCCGTTGTTGAGGGTCGGATGCCGTCTTCGGCGGGGAACTGGCCCTACGAGGAGAGCATCCCAGTCGAACGAGTGTACCACCTCATCGCGGAGTTGCTGGCGGAGGGCCACCCCGAGATGGCGGCGAGAGCGCGAAGTCAACTGCTCGCCATTGAGTGACTGAGAACTCGTTCTGAAACGACGGACAGGAGCATCGATTTTCACGCTCCAGTCCTCCGTTTGCCCTACCGGAACGGCGGGACACAACCGAGGGTCAAACAGCCCTCGGCTTAGATGTCTCGTCGTTCTCGATAAATTCGAGCAACAATTCATTGCCTACCTCCCTTCACTCGATTATGACTGACCCATGCAACTTCTCTCAAAACCCTTCTATTTTCACAGTTAGCACGTGGTCGCGCTTACTATCATACACGGATTCGGGCGTTCGTTGGTGCAGCAACCAAGTGCAGAAACGCGACCGATGAACTGAGGCCCTGAAGCGGCGAGCCGAGAGACACTCCTTAATTGTTAATTTTCAACCCATTACAGAAAAAGTTTGGTATTTGTAATATTGTGTATTCTGTGGCTCTCACAATCATTCGGCTGTCTCAAAGAACCACCGACGCTCTGTTCGGGCACAAGAGCGATTCTTTTTCAAAATATGATGGGAGACATTCAAAGTTTGTTGAAACCGATTCTGGGGCTCGTCAGAGGCCATAAAATAGATTCTGGTTGTATGAGGCTTCCGCTATCTGTGCTATCTCAATCAGTCATCTCGGCTTGAGAGCCGCACTCGTTGTAGAAACAGGCTCCAAAGACGTTCATAGAAGGCGGCGTCATCGGATAGAAACACAGCAGAGAGAACGGAATATTGGAGGGTAGCCACTCGTTCATCGGATGGTTACTCAAAGGGAGGACTATAGGAGGGTTTCTAAAAACGGGGTTTAGTACCGTGTTTCTATCCGATGAGGTCGCTGTTAGAGTACGTTAGTGTAAACACGTCATCTAAACACGAGACTCAAACAACAGGGGGATACCCTACTGTGTTACTACTGTGGGGATGTATGCGACACACTTGACACACCGTCTGTGGCACAGAAACCAAACAATTGAATTGGACGAGCGTCTTTCTTTTGTTAAAATAAGAATACATTTGTGGTTTTCATATTTGGGGTCGCACGTTACATTTCGTGAGATTTAGCCGCGGTTATGATGCCACCTTCCATGGAGAGGGGAATTCCGCCTCTGAAAAAGGAACAAAATTGTGTTAGCCGACTTCCCTGTACTGTCCTACTCCCCCCGAACTCAGTACTAACTATGGCAGGCTTTCTCCGACCTCATCGGATGACAGCAAGAGGCTAAAGGAGAGGTACAACATGGACCTGCCACCGGGGACGGCATTTCGACCCTTGGTACCAACAGAACTATCGGTCTACCGAGCCCCGTGAAGGTCTCGAAAAAGTCGGTGTTGTCGTCTTCTCACCAGACCTCCAAGAAGTCGTCCACGACTTCAACTTCGTTGTCGTCAAGGCCGTACACGTCTCGGAGAATCAGGTCGTCGAGTTCGTCTTGCAGTTGCTCGACTTCTTGTTCCAGTTCTTCTATGCGGGCCTCATCGGACTGATACTTGTCCATCAGAGCGACCACGTCCTCACCCACAGGGGTCGCTAAATTGAGTAATTCGGTGCGACCGAGACGCTTATCCTGCGCTTTGAGGAGCATGAAGACGAAGTCTCGAATCTGCTCATTTCCAAAGTCCATAGTGTGCCCCCGTTTCATCACGACTTGGTAGACCTTCTCTGAACTCACCACCATCTTGTCATTGGTCCGAATTGGGCCTTGCCGATAGTCGTCGTCGTCGAGGTTGATTGAATCAGCAAGGTCAAGAACCGTTGAATCTACCTCGCTTTCCGAAAGGTAATTTGTAATTTTTGACGTCTTAACCTCTAACTCAGTTATCTGTTCAGAGGTGTTGCGTATCTGTCTTGCAACCTGCGCGATTTTACTCTTTTCCTCACAATCGGTTTCAACCGGTAGTGGCTGGAGGAAGGTCTGTCCATAGGAGTAGTGTTTGTCCCCGAAGATGAAACTGATGTGTTTATGATAGAACTCGGTCAATTTTGAGTTCATCTGTCCACCGAAATAGAAGACGTCCTCCTCGTTGCGTGTCATCTCCTCTTTAAGATGGATACCGTACCCACCGGCAGTACCACCACCTACGAAGTAATACAGCCCTTCAGTATCCGGAACGAAAGACGGTTGGGTTCGCAATACACCGACCATCATTTTGTCCCGTTCAAATTTCTCGATGTTTTGTTTACGGCTGAAGCCCCACCAATGCTCTTTATTTTTCCATTTTCCGCCTTCTCTACTTTTCAGAGCAGTTTCGTGAGCTTGGAAAAAGTCCCACGTTTTTGGGTACTCTGTTTGTAACTCGTCTTCGGTAAACACTCGTGCGCTACCTTTGGTAACTTTGTATGGGAAGATTACCCAACGACCACTCCAATCGGTCTTCCATCGGTCGATTTCTTTACCCTTCAGCAACCGGCGTAGGAGTTTCTTTTCTACTGGGTACGGTTTGTCGCTTTCTGGTGGATTGAACTGGACTGTCCCATCCTCGTTGTCTCCGACAATTTCGCCGACGAACAATTTGTCACGTCCGGTAATAATCCCCTGAAAGACTTCGTCAGTCACGTTCTCAAGACGAGAGTCACACCGACTTTCAATTTTGTCGAAGACTTCTCGCTCATCGTCCGGCATCGGCTTCCAGATAGCCGGGGTACCTTCGTTGTCCTTTGCTAACTGGTCCTGCGAGTACTCGAATAATTCGTATCCTTCAGCATCTTTCGGCGTCCTCCACCCGTCAAGATGCCTGATTTCATCCAAGACTCCATCGTTCTTCTCAGCAAATCGCGCACATCGAACGTTGTTGCCTTCAACTACCTGTTCCCGGTCAAGAGTGAAGACGCAGGGATAGGGCGTTGGCACGTCAAACACATCTGCTTCCTTGAAATCAATCAGGCTGGTAATCGGCTCTTCGACTAACTGGTCTCGAATCGCCTTGGCGTAGTCTGCCATTACCAGCCGGTCAGGGCAGATGTACGCCAGTTTCCCGTCGTCAGTTAACCAATCCACTCCACGCTCGATGAACGGCACGTAGATGTCGAAATTCTTGATTGCGCTAGCGTAATGAGAGGAGTAGATGTCTTTCATCCCGCTGAGGTTCTGGATACGAACGTATGGCGGGTTGGCTACAACAACGTCGAACTCCACGTCGTCCTTGATTCGGTCTACGGCATTTCTGTCTTCGATGAAGGACTTTGCCCGTCCGTTGTAGCCAGCGAACTGTTCGAGTCCAGACTGCATCGTCTCCGCATCCGACCCTCCCGATTTTTGCTCTCGCAGAGTCGGTGTGAGCGTGTCTGCGACGTGGACCTCGAAGCCGTCCATCGTGTAGTATGGGTCTTTCTCCGTGACCTTGTCGTAGAGGTCGATAGTGCGGAACAGGAGGTTAATTTGCGTGATATGGGCCGCGAAGGGGTTGATGTCGATGCCGTAGACGTTCTCTTCCACTCGTTCGAGAATCGTGCGGGCCTCATCGGCGTTCAACGCATGGATACTGTTCTTGTTGAACTTCCGGAGGAAGTGCTGGATGAGGCGCTCTGTGACTTCGGTGAGGAAGGTCCCACTCCCACAGGCAGGGTCGAGGACCTTTTTTCGCCCGATACCCTCGTTCGGACGGTAGTCCACAGAGTCGAGCATGAACTGGACGACTTCGAGTGGCGTGTAGTATTCACCCAGTTCTTTACGCTCCTTCTTTGGGAGGTAGTCCTCGTAGACGTGGCCGAGGATGTCGCGGTTGACGTATCCAAAGTTGAAACGGTTGAGCCGCTTGAGGACCTTACTCAACGAGTAGTTGAGGTCGTCTTCGAGGTCGCGCTGTTTCCGCCGCTCCGTTTTCGAGAACTGACCACGCTTGTCCTTGGCGACCCACCACCAGTCGAAGATGCCGAGTTCGTAGAGGTCGGGGTAGTGGTCGTCGATGCGGTCGTAGGTGTCCATGAGCGCTTCGAGGTACGGGCGGTCCTCATCGCGTTCCAGTTCGTCGGCCATCCCTCGGGAGGAGAGCCGCGTGTGACCGACAATTTCCTTGTCCTCGGCGATACGGGCGAACAGCGCCCGGTTCAGGATGATGTATGCAGTCTCCCGGCAGAACGCTTCTTTTGCGTTCTTGCTCCGACCCGTGTATTCGCGCCACTCCTTCCAATCGGGGAACGTAGAATCCAAGAAGTCTTTGGGATAGGAGCCTTCGTCGCGTTCTCGGTAATCATCGAAGAACACCTTGAGAACGTCAGTGAGTTCGTCGAGCGAGTTCTTGACGGCCTCCAAGAACAGTTCGTACCCTTCGTCGTCGGTCCCCGGTTGGTACTGGACAGGAACTTCCTGATACGTCTCACGGAAGTACTCGGCATCGCCGAAATCTACGTACCGACTGCGATGGAGGTATTCGAGTTCACCAAGCGCATTTTGTTGGTCTTCGGAGAGATTCTCGAAGTTCGTCTTGGCTACTGCATCAACGTTGAACCCGTCGATGCCACTAATCTCTCTATTTTCAGATTCGTACTCGTAGAGCCGGAACTCGTGCCCGTTAGTGAGAATCCCGTATCTCGCACTCCCGACCCCGTTCATGTAGGTTTCTAACTGTTCAACGTCATCGAGGTCGAGGTCGTGCGAGGGGCGCTTGGTTTCACAGACGATGACCGGGAACGGCGGTTCGCTGTCGTCGTAGAACAGCAGGTCCTTCCGGTCGTCCTCGAAGTTGACGTGGCCTTCGCCCTCTGTTCGGGACCAGTTGAGCGCGTCGGTGAACAGATGGTCTACCAGAGAATACCGAAAGTCGAACTCACTCCCTTCTTGACGTATCTCGTCATGGATAGACGAAATCGCGTCATGGAGTTCGCGTAGGGGCGCATCGGACATGGACTGCGATTCTGTTCAACATGACATAAAGTTTCATCCATGGTTGGATTCGTCCTTAAAACCAGACAAAATCGGTCCCAAAATTGTGCGCCGATTTACCAATTAGCGCGCTTGCATTGCCGACTCGTGTGCTAACCCCTCCCCCCATCTCAGCGCCCTTCTCTCTGCTGGCGTCTCGACTCCCCCCTCATCGGATTTCATCTCTGAAGTGTCGGCCAATCCGCGCGCCAATTAACGCCCATGAATTTCCAACGGTGGGAGTCAGTTCCCCGTAAGGTAACTACCCAGAGGGTGTCCCCTCGGGGGGTAACTCATTCTAAACCGTAGAGCAGGAACCCGATGACCCCGCTGTTTGTAGGAACGCCTTACTATGCTCTTCGCTTGAACTGTATCACGGGAAGGGTACAGAGACGATTTGCAGAGGTCGTTCTCAAAGAATTGAAGTCCAGCATCAAGCCCTCCGACAATGAACTGAGAGCATGAAACTGACCCCGAGGGAAGTCGCGTTCCTACTGGACGAGATGCGAAACATCGAGGACGACGAGACCCGCTAC
>NZ_JBZRPK010000458.1:1026-5025 GCF_058382125.1 Haloferax sp. s1 | reverse complement strand
CAACGATATCGACCTCGAGAGCGACGACGAGAGCCACGAGTTCGAGGCTGACGACCACGACATCGAGCAGGACGGCGACGACATCGACGTCGAAGGCGACGACTTCGAGTTCGAGAACGACCTGTTTGGTGCCGACTTCGAGACCGACGCCATCGATATCGAACTGGACGACGACGACCTGGAGGTTGACACCGACGACGGTCTCGAGTTCGAAGGCGAGGACGACGATGTCGAATTCGAGACTGACGACCACGAAATCGAACAGGAGGGCGATGAAGTGGAAGTAGAGGACTTCAATGACGACTTCGAATTCGAGAACGATGACGACGAGGTGGAGTTCGAGACCGACGACATCGACATCGAGCACAGCGACGAGAACCTCGACTTCGAGAAAGACGGGGGACTCGACCTCGAGTCAGACGGTGAACACATAGATCTCGAACGCGACGAGCACGAAGACACCGAGGTTGAGGTGTTCCTTGACGACCTCACCCGAAGCGAGATTATTGAACTCGGCACCGAAACCGGTGCGGACGACCTCGATGACCTCGCGGACATGGACATCGAAGACCTCGACGACCACGAAGTCGAGATGCTCGAACGGTTCCTCACCGACGACGACAGCAAAGACGACAGCGAGTAAATCCCGCTATCTGGAGAACCGTACTGTAAACGGTGTAGAAGGGTTCAAACCCGAATACCTCCCAGGTAGCACCCTGGGATTTATGCATTACAGACGCATATAATACGTGATGGCGCGGGCTCGGATAGGGCGCCGAGAGGTAGTGACTGCTGGCGGAGCGATACTAACAGGAAGCCTCCTCCCCGGTTGTCTCGGCACCATCAGAGGCAGGACTGACAGTATTTCTATCGCGGCGACCGAAGGGGAAGGACGGTTGTTCCGAAGACTAACTGACGAGTTTGTTACTGTCGAGACTGGTATCGAAGTCAACGTCGAATTGAAACCGTACGACGCATTGTACGAACAAAACCGCAAACTACTGGCTGAGAAGCGCGACGAATTCGACCTCGTATTCATGGACGACCCCTGGTTCCCGAATTTTGCCTCTGACTTGGAACCGATTGCGGAGTATCTCCCGGATGGAGTCCCCGACGAATACATTCAGACGACGCTCGACATCGCCCACTGGCCGACACCACGGGGCCCGTTGCCCCCTGAAGTAAGAGATGAAGACCCGACCTTGCGGGGGTTGGTCGTCGTCGGAAATACGCAGATTTTCGTGTACAACGCAGCGTACTTCAACCAGGTCGGATACGACCCGCCCGAAACCTATCGGGACGTCCTCGAAGCGGGACGGGCGATAGACGAGATCGACGGCGTCCACGGATACGTCATCCGCGGAGCGCAAGGAAATCCGATAGTTACGAACTTCTTTCCGGTCGGGTTCTCGCAGGCCGGGAGCATGTTCGATACTGACTGGCGATTCCAGTGGAACTCACAGGACGGTATCGAGGCTCTCAGGTTCTTCGTGAAGGAGTTAGCCGACATCAGTCCCGCAGACGTCACGAAGTACAACGAAGACGAGGTCGTTACAACACTCGCTCAGGGAACGGCCGCACAGGCCAGCACTTGGCCTGGTACGGCTTCTCTTGCGATAGAAGACGATAGCCCGGCGACCGGAGACCTCGCATTCACGGTCATACCGAGTAACGGCGATGGTCGCAGAGCACCACAGCAGGGAAACTGGATTGTCGGTATCAACTCCTACACGAGTGAGGCGGCGAAGAAAGCCAGCGGTAAAGTAATACAGTCGTTTGTCTCCAGAGAGGGTCAGGAACGCTACGTCGATATCGGTGGTGTTCCCTTCCGTCACGACACCTTCGAGAACAACCTCGACGCTCGGCCGTGGATGGAAGCGCTTTACGAGAGCCTGCAGGAAGCCCGATGGCGTCCGCGGACACCTCTCTGGCCGGTTATCGAGCAAGAATTTGGATTACGGCTTCACAGTGCCCTAGGCGGTCCAATCTCTGCTGAGGAAGCGATGAGTAGTGCTGAAACGGAAATCGAGAGCGTACTCAAAAATGCTGGATACTACTGATAGCACTGGCACCTCGGGATGCCACTCCCACTCGTTCGAACCTACGAGCTTCCCGGTCGCATACGGGTTGTGCAGTAATATTCGCCCAATTGATGTGAGTCCCATCGAGCGACCCTGACGATGTTCGACCTAATCAGACGAATCGTGCCCGACAAGGTCCGCCGGAGTTACGTCCTCAAATTCGGGCTTTCGCTCTTGTTCCTCGGGACGCTGGTCGGTTCGCTGGGGTACTTCACGACGAACGAGATGACGGCTGCCGTAGAACAGAACGTCATGGAGGAGCACGCGACGGTGGCTTCGGAGGAGGGTCGCAATTTCCGGATTTGGCACGAACAAAACAAGCGGTTAACGGGTGCACTCACGGCAACGGACGTCGTCAGGAGCCGTGGTGTCGAAGACATCCAGCGGCACCTGCGACATCAACTGGTCTTCTTCCCGGATGCGACACACCGCGTCGACTACGTCAATACGACGAGCAACAAGATACTCGCGGGCACGAGGGAGGTGGACACGCTTCGTGAGGCTGACTTTCCCGGCGCTTCTCGGGTAAATACGACTCTCGACCCAGCCAAGCCGCTTGTCACCGAACCGTATCTGATAAACAACAAAACGCTAGTGGTCTCGTACGTACGTCCGGTCAGTGGACAGCCTGACCGAGCAATCGTCCTCACGATGGATTTGGGTGTGTACGGGCAGAACTTCCGGACCCACGGCAGGTCAGAGCTGACGCTCGTGGTCGATTCAGACGACCGGATTATCATGAGTGACGAGTTCGACCCTCGATACGGCGTCGAGTACGGACAGATATTTGAACGGCTTCCCGACCAGCACGGTATCCTTCCAGCGGCACGAAATATCGAACCCGGCGAAGATCCGAGCGGGGCAATGGAAATCGGCGATCGTCCGAGTGGACTGTTAAGAGATGGATACGGATTCGACCCCGACGGCTACGTCGTCGGGTACTATTACTTCCCCGACCAGGGCTGGGTCTTGCTCTATTACCAGTCGACGGCGGACGCCTACGGCTTCGTCCACGCGGTTCGACAGTACGGCACTCTGGTGACTATCGTGAGCGTGCTCCTCATCGGCGTCGTTGGAGCCATCCTCGGGCGGAATACGGCTGTTGCCGTCGACAGATTGACCCAGAAAGCCGGACGTATCGAATCCGGTAACTTCGACGTCGACTTCGACACCGACCGAATTGACAACATCGGGCAGTTGTACAGAGCCTTCGACGAGATGCAGCGTACGATACGCGAGAACCTGCGAGCGTCTGCTCTCATTGATAACGCGTCGGACCTCATCACGCAGGTCGACGAGAACGGCGATATTACGTTCCAAAGCCCCTCTTCACGCACGATACTCGGATATGACCCCGAGCAGATGAATGGGACTTCGTTGCTCTCCCACATCCACCCGGACGACAAACCGACCGTCGAGTCAGCACTGACAGGTGCCAACGAACCTCACCGCATCGAATTCAGGATGCAGGATGCGGACGGTCAATGGCGTGTTCTCGAGGGCACGTGCGAGAAAGTAGCAAAGAACCCGTTCGTTACAGGTGTCGTGTTGACCTGTCACGACATTACGGAACGCATCGAGCGCCAGCAGGAACTCGAAGAGACCAAACAAGAACTCGAACGGTCGAACGAGGCACTCCAGCAGTTCGCTTATATCGCCTCGCACGACCTCCAGGAGCCGCTACGAATGGTTAGTAGTTATCTCGACTTGCTTTCGATGGAGTACGGAGACCAACTAGACGAGGAGGCCAACGAGTACATCGAATTCGCCGTCAACGGCGCAGAACGGATGCGAAACATGATTAACGGACTGCTCGCTTACTCCAGGGTCAAAACACAGGCGGGGGAATCCGACACTACAGACCCGACCCACACAGTGTGTGATGTCTCTCCGTCTTTTAATCTCCTCGTACATAAGG
>NZ_JBZRPK010000458.1:0-1016 GCF_058382125.1 Haloferax sp. s1 | reverse complement strand
GACCAACTCCAACAGGTCTTCCAGAACCTGATCAAAAACGCCATCGAGCACGCGGGTGACGAGCCACCCGAAATCAACGTCGGTTTCACAGAACTTTCCGACGCATACCGGTTCAGCGTCAAAGACTATGGCGTGGGAATCCCGGAGGACCAACAGGAGAAGATCTTCGAGATATTCAAACAAGCGTCAGGTGGAGAAAGTGGAGCCGGTATCGGGCTCGCGGTGTGCAAACGCATTGTCGAACGACACGGCGGCGACATCTGGGTCGAGTCCACCGTCGGTGAGCACACCACATTTTATTTCACTATCTCGAAATAGCTGGGCAGTTGTGTATTCTGAGTGAACACAAATATTCAAACAAGTCAACAGTCGGTTCACACATAGCGTTCCTCCAGCCACAGTCCAACTTCACGAGGTACCCGACTACTGCAGGAGTACTGACGGGGCTGGCATACCCTTGTTGCGGCTACATTGTGGGTTCAGTTCGAGTTTGAAAATTTGATTACCACGTTCTCAGCTGAACCGTTGTACGTCACATATGCGTGGATAGGAACGTTTGTCGTTGGTTTCGTCCCAAGCTTCCTGTATGTCCGAGACAAGTCGTGTCGCCGTTGCTCGTCGTAGCTGTGTGCTCGTACTTACAGGACTCGGGACGTGTCAGACTATTCGAAGGGTTTGACTCCAGTCGGTCCACTCCTTTTGGATGGTACGCCCTCCTTTGGGTCGTCGTTCTCGTACTTGAGGTGCTTCTCTGAGGACTTGAATCACAGGTCCGTGGGCCAACCAATTCGAATAATTAGATATTAATTGAATCTTGCGAATTTTGGGGGTATCAAGTGAATTTCTGACTATTGTACGCCGAATTACTGTCCATATCACCGGCAGTCAGATTTACTATCCACTCGTCAAAGAAACATAGATGGCGGTGTTGGCCGCATTTGCTAGCTTACTATTCTGTCACCTATAGTAGCGTTTGCAACTGGTTACACATCCGACCGCATGACAGCGGTCGACCG
>NZ_JBZRPK010000459.1:0-5030 GCF_058382125.1 Haloferax sp. s1 | reverse complement strand
GCCCCCGTGCGCTTCTTCACATTACTTCCAATGCCACGGTTACATTTAAGGCCGTCGAACCGAGGGCGCTTCGTCATGCAGTTTCATGACGGGGTTGCGGAAAAAACGACGATATCTCTCAGCGGTCAATATCGCGCGACTGGAGGCCGGCCGTTCATCCCCCGCTTTGTACGTACGGTCTGACCGGGTGTTGGTCGCGCAGACGGAATTGACAGTGCCGTCGTGAAAGGCGTATCGACTGGCGAGTATATTTTGCCTCACGTGCGTACGCACGATAAGAAGTTGAACGTGAACGTCCGTTGGGCTACTCGTCGAGGTGTTCGATTCCTTTCTTGGAGACGTTCCCCTTGGTAATCTTCCCCTCCATCCAACCGGGTTTGTCTTCGGGTGCGTCGCTGTTCCACGCCCACGCGTCGAAGATGTGGACCTTGTCGGTTCCCTTCTCTCGGAGTCGAATCTCAGTCGCATTCGACTCAGCCTCGTCTTCGGAGCCATGAGGGTCAAGCCGACGTGCTGCTTTGAGCGCAGCCTGTCGTGGCATGCTTCCCGAGAAGACACTCGTCTCTGTACCGTCCTCCTTTCGGAGCACAAAGTTCCGCTTACCGTCCTCGCGTACCATGATTTTCCACCTCTATGCCAATGAACCACATAGCACGCCATAAATATATCGCCGTTTTCGACCGACGACGGTACTATACTTATATACTCGTGCGTACGAGACCGTCAAAAAAAGGTCAAGAAAGGTATAGGTGTCCGCGTGAGAGAGTAATAATAAGGCGAAAATAACCGCTCAGCGGGCAGACGGAGACAACACTTATGTATTCCCTGCGGCGAACCAACGGATAGACCCCCAGATGGTCCGGAAAAAGAAGCTCAGTCCGAGTGGCGCCAAAGACGAAAACGGCGAGTACCACAACGTCCACGTCAACCTCCACGAAGATGAACTCGCAGTCGCCGGGATGGAGATTGGCGACGAGGTATTCGTTCGTGTTCGAGACGGCAAAATCATCATCCAGAAGGCAGACCCAGAACAGGTCGAACACGACTTCTGACACGGGTGTACCGTGACGTCTCGAAACAATTCCACCGACAGCGGATGGCACACGATACTACAATGAACCCCTACGCTCTCGCCAAACCCCTTCTCTTCTCGCTCCCGCCGGAAACCGCACATGGGACTATCCATGGGCTTCTCACCACAGTCCGCGGTACCCCCATTGAATCACTTCTCGAGCGACGGTACCGCGTCGACGACCCGCGACTCACGACGAGCGCGTTCGGACTTGAGTTCCCGAATCCGGTCGGTGTCGCTGCCGGATTCGACAAGAACGCCGAAGTGCCGACCGTCCTCGCGGCGCTCGGATTCGGCCACGTCGAAGTTGGCGGCGTGACGGCAAAGCCCCAGACGGGCAATCCGCGCCCGCGGATGTTCCGCCTGCCCGAAGACAACGGCCTCATCAATCGGATGGGTCTCAACAACGAGGGCGCGGACGCGGTCGGCGCGCGCCTGTCCGCGGGCCCGCACCCGGACATCCCTGTCGGCGTCAATCTCGCGCTTTCCGAAGTGACGCCAACCGAAGAAGCTCCAGAGGACTACCGCTACACCTACGAGCGTGTCGCCGACGGGGCCGATTACTTCGTCGTCAACGTCTCCTGTCCCAACAGCGAGGGCTTCCGCGACCTCCAGAACCGCGACTCACTGGAGGCGATTCTGGGGACGCTCGTCGACGCCGGTGCCGACCCGCTCCTCGTGAAACTCTCGCCCGACCTGCCGGACCCTGCGGTCGAAGACGCACTCGACGTCGTCGACGAACTCGACTTAGACGGTATCATCGCGAGCAACACGACCACGTCGCGTCCCGACTCGCTTCAGAATCCGAATCAAGCCGAACGCGGTGGACTCTCCGGAAAGCCCATCGAGTCAGAGGCGACAGAGATGGTCCGGTTCATCGCGGAACGAACCGACGTGCCAATCGTCGGCGTCGGCGGTGTCTCCGACACCGAAAGCGCCTACCGGAAGATTCGGGCCGGGGCCTCGATGGTCCAACTCTACACAGGCATGGTCTACGAGGGGCCGAGCATCGCCCGCGACATCAACCGCGGTCTGGTCGAACGACTCGAACAAGACGGATTCGACTCGGTTGAAGACGCTGTCGGCGCGGACCTGTAAGTCGGCCGCGACGGGTTCGCCGCCGCGAAAGCGAACCGAAGTCTGTTTTTCCTCCCATTCAGTTGACCGATTGTGCGACGTCCCTCCCCCTACGACTCCGGAGCGTTCGCGGTCCTCGTGTCTAACGCGGTCGCTCCGGTCGGTGTCCTGTTGCTCGGTTGGCCTCGTCGGTTTTCGGCACCGAAACGCTACAGTTCGACACGGACGTGGAGTCGACACCCGACGTACAACTCACGATGCCGGACCCCGAGGAAGTCGACGGCGACGATGCGAACGAGAACCACCCGCTGGAGATTCCCCACGTCGAGGACGCAGCGGTGGTGCTCGAAGCGTTCGGGGTCAATCAACAGTCGACGCAAGGTGCAGACGGAAACGACTGACGGCACAATAGTGGAGCCGCAGACGGTTAAAAACGGAAGATGAGCGCTTAGTCGTCGTTCTTCACGATGACGAGCGCGCCCTCGGTCTCGACGAACTCGCCCTCACCGGAGTAGGTGCGCTCTTCGTTGACCTCGAACGCGTCGGGGCCGAGTTCGACGCCCGCGACGTGGAGTTCGTCGTCGACGAGTTCGTAGTCGTCCTGTGCGAGCGCGGCCTCGATATCCGGGACCTTACTGCCGAATTCGGGACCGACGATGGAGTAGTCGAGGTCGATACCGGAGATAACGGACTCGATAGGCGGTTCCTCGTCGGTCGAGGTGAGCGACTCAACGTGCATCACGCCGCTGATATCCGCTTCGAGACCGGAGACGTGCCCGTAGACTTCGACCTCGTCGAGCGGGGCGGTCATCGAGAGCTGCGCGTCGCTTTTGTACTTCCGGAGTGCGCCGACGACGGCCATCGCCGTCTCGCCCGCCTCGAAGTCGGCGTCGAGACCGAGCGGTTCGGGCCACGACTGGTCGTGGACGCTCGCTCCGTCGTACATGTCGCGCCAGAGTTCCTCGGTGACGTGGGCGAGGATGGGCGCGAAGCAGACGAGGAACCGTTGGTGGGCGGTCCGGAGCGTGTAGGCCGCAGATGGGTCGTCGCTCTCGCGGACTCGCTGTTTGTCGATTTCGAGGTAGTCGTCGCAGAACGTGTGCCAGAAGAAACTGCGCAGGCGGTCGCGCGCCTTCGAGAACTCGCGGTTCTCCAGTTTCTCGGTGACGAATTCGAGTTCGCGGTCGAGCGAGGCCAGAAGCCAGCGGTCAATCTCCTGTAGGTCGTCGTGGTCGAACTCCGCTGGTGCGTCCTCGGTGAGGCTCTCAACGAGCTTTGACGCGTTCCAGAGCTTCCGCATCAGTTTCTCGCCCGCGACGAGACCTTTCTCCTGGTACGGCAGGTCGTCGCCGACGGCGCTCCCGGCGGCCCAGTAGCGGGCGGCGTCGACCGGGAACTTCTCCAGAACCTCGTCGGGCGAGACGACGTTGCCGACGGACTTGGACATCTTCTCGCGGTTTTCGTCGAGAACCATCCCGTTTATCATGACGCTGTCGAACGGAACCTCGCCAGTGTGCTCGTAGCACTTGACGACCGTGTGGAACAGCCAGAATGAGATGATGTCGTGGCCCTGCGGGCGCATGTCGAACGGGTAGAGTTCGGGCCGTTCGAGTTCCA
The DNA here is from genome assembly GCF_058382125.1 of Haloferax sp. s1. NCBI lineage: Archaea > Methanobacteriati > Methanobacteriota > Halobacteria > Halobacteriales > Haloferacaceae > Haloferax > Haloferax sp. s1. Next base: position 1,264 of record NZ_JBZRPK010000459.1, on the reverse strand, counting down.
TCTCCTCGGTCTCGGGGTTCCAGTCCCAGCCACCGTTGATGAGGGGCGTAAGCGACGAGGTCGCCCACGTGTCGAACACGTCGTCTTCGGCGACGAACTCGTCGTTGCCACAGTCGGGACAGCTATCAACCGGCGGGTCGTCAGAAAGCGGGTCGACCGGCAGGTCCTCGCGGTCGGCGACGACGGCGTGCTCGCAGTCCTCGCAGTACCAGACTGGGAACGGAATCCCCGAGGAGCGCTGCCGCGAGATAGCCCAGTCCCACTGGAGTCCCTCGATCCAGTTTTTGTACCGCGTGAACATCTTTTCTGGGAACCAGTCCATCTGTTCGCCCGCTTCGAGGTACTCCTCGCGCTTGTCGAGCAGTTTGATGTACCACTGGTCCTTGACGAGGAACTCGACGCTCGTGTCACAGCGCTCGTGGACTTTGACCGCGTGCGTGATGGCACGTTTGTCGAGAAGTGCACCGGAATCTTCGAGGTCAGGGACGATTTTCTCGCGCGCTTCGTGCGCGGACAGGCCCGCATACTCGCCCGCTTCCTCGGTCATCGTGCCGGACTCGTCGATGGCGATACGAAGCGGCAGGTCGTGTGCCTGATACCACTCGATGTCCGTCTGGTCACCGAAGGTACAGCACATGACGAGACCGGTTCCCGTCTCTAAGTCGACGCGCTCGTCTTCGAGGATGGGAACCTGCTGGCCGAACAGCGGGACCGTCGCCTCTTGGCCGACGAGATGCTCGTTCTCGTCGTCGTCGGGGTGAACGAAGACGGCGACACACGCGGGGAGGAGTTCAGGACGCGTCGTGGAGATGACGAACGATTCGTCCGAATCGGCGACGCCGAACTCGATATCGTGGAAGTGCGAGTGCTGCTCGTCGTCTTCGGTCTCGACCTGTGAGATAGCCGTCTCACACTCGGGACACCAGATAGCGGGGGCTCGCTGGCGGTATTGGCGGTCCTTCTCGTACAGGTCGATAAACGAGAGTTGTGAGACGCGCTGGACCTCCGGCGAGATGGTCTGGTAGGTCTGGTCCCAGTCGATGGAGATACCGAGGTTCTGCATCTTCTCGGTGAACTCCGACTCGTACTTCGAGGTGACTTCACGGCAGAGCTTCTGGAACTCGCGTCGCTCGTAGTCCTGGTGTTTGATATCGAGTTCGTCCTCGGTCAGGAGCTCCGACGCGATGCCGTTGTCGTCGTATCCGAACGGGAAGTACACCTCCTTGCCGCGCATCCGGTTGAACCGGGCGACGAAATCCTGGAG
>NZ_JBZRPK010000700.1:0-17510 GCF_058382125.1 Haloferax sp. s1 | reverse complement strand
GCGTCGTCCAGCGAAGGTTCGTAGTCGAGGGGAACGTCGTGGATTCGTTTCGTCTGGTCGGTCCATTCGAGCGATTCCGTCAGCAAGTCGAGTTCCCAGCCACCGACTTTCGAGATGCGTTGTGTCCGCTCCAAGAAGTCGCGACTGCGTTCGAGTTCGCGCTCGCGTTCCTTCTGTTCGGTGAGGTCCTGAAAGACGACCACTCTTCTGTCGTCGTCGAGCGAGGTGATAGAGAGCCGAACCGGGACGCCCGTCCCATCGGGTTTACGGACCGTCACCTCGCCTTGCCACTGGCCACTCGTCTCAAGAGCGGGAAGAACCAACTCGCGAATCCGGTCGACTTCCGCCTCGTCGTGGATGTCGTGCCACGAGATGCCGACCATCGATTCCGCATCCGAGTATCCACAGATGTTCGCCCCCGTCTCGTTGACGTAGACGTGGTTACCATCCTCAGTGAGCGCGACGCCAGCGTCGACGGCGTCGACCGCCCGCTTGAACGCTTCGAGGTCACGTTCGCGTTTTCGTTCTTCGGTTACGTCCTCAATCGTCGAGAGGAGTCGACGCTGACCCGAGAGTTCGGCGACCGTGAGACTCACCCGAACCCAGACGGTCTCACCGGAAGTGCTCTGCATAGGCCACGTGAAGGTGTTACTGCCGGTTTCGCGAGCCGTCTTGACCTCCTCTGCGGCGCACTCGGCGGTATATCCGGGCACGTCGGCAGTCACATCGGTCGGCGAGGTTTCGAGGATTGCCTCGCGGTCGGTGCCGAGGATTTCGAGATACCGCTGGTTGATGTCGATGAGGTCGAGCGTATCGAGGTCTCGAACTGCGAGGCCGACGTTTACGGCCTCGAAGAGTTCCCGGTGGTCGAGCGACCCGGCAGTGTTGCGCGCGGCGTCGTAGACGACGTGGCCGAGGTTTTCGATGTCGGCGTCCGATGGGTTCGTCCGTTCGAACGAGACCAGCGGGACGCCATTATCGCGTAACTTCGGAACGAGCGACTGTCCCGTCGAGTCTGTGAACCGCGTCGAGACGACGAGGCAGTCCACACGCGATTGTTCGAGTTCCGAATAGACGGTGTCGACACTATCCGTGGTCGAGACGTGGACTTCCGTCGTCGAATTGCCGACTGCATCGGGGAGTGTATCGGCGAGGCGTTCACGGATAGGTTTGTTCTCGCTGACGACGAGAACGTTCAGCCGACCAGACATACCAGCAAAACAGGCTTCGAAGTTGAAGTATGAACCGGCGTATTCGAGCGGGGCGAGCAAGCCCGGTGTTCGAACGGTGTCGAAGATTCCAAAGTTTGCAGCGCGGGAGACGGCAGGATACAACGTTTAGCTGCCAACGAACCCGAAGTAAAGAAACGAAAATCGACCTAAACGAAGAGAGCGTAATATATACTGAGAGGTGGATGAGCGCCGCCTCTGGTGATACTAATGACGACTACGACCAACTCGACACGACTCGTGGGTATCGTACTACTCGCGTTAGCCGCGCTGTTCGTGCTTCCTGTTCTCTTCGGGATGTCCGGAGCCTTCGGTGCGACGCCGATGGGCTGGGGCGGCGGCTGGATGCACGACACGTGGATGCACGGTGGAACCGGCGGCGGCGTCCCGTGGTGGATGTGGGGAATGGGCCTCCTCGGACAACTGCTCGTCCTCGCAGTCCTCATTGGCGGCGGTGTCCTGCTCTTTCGGGCCGTGAGCAACGACGGGCACGACGACGCCCTGAGCGAACTCCGGAACGCCTACGCCCGCGGCGACATCGACGACGAAGAGTTCGAGCGGCGGCGAGCGCGCCTCGAACGCGACTGAGGCGCGTGAACGTTATTTTCGTCTGCGCAACGTCGTTCGGGCCGACACGGCGCGGTATTTCGAACGTGAATCCAGCGAAATCGAGATAACGGCGAGGGAATCACCTCGTTGCAGACGAAACAGGGGGTTTCACAGGAGAACAATGCCACGAGGTCACAGCGACCGACCCGCAGAGACGCCGCTGTCAAACACCGCGATGCCAACCACTAGAAGTGACGACACTGACCGTAACAACTAACATCTATTTAGGCCAACCTAAAACCATGGCTTCAGATTCGGCCTCCAGCGGTCTCCTCTCAGTGTTCACGCGGTTCCGGCCCCAACGGACTCGACTCCGCGTGTCTGCGTGTGTTGCCGCGAGTCGGTCGATGGAATCCCCCGACGAGGAAGCGTACGAGGCGTAACGAATCAGTCGGAGACGACGGCCACCTTCAGCCCTCGACGAGCGTCTATCGTTCGACGACGGTTCCGACTTCGGGAGCCGTCGCTTCGTAGCCGTCTTCCTGCAGTTCCTCGGCAAAAGCCGCACAGCGGTCGCCGTGATTGACGAGAACGGGGGTATCCTCGTAGTCGGCGAGGAACTCGCGGAGTCCGTGTTTGTCCGCGTGCGCGGAGAAGTCGTACATCTCGGCGCGTGCGGCGACCGGGACGACGCCGCCGTTGAGTTCGCATCGACCGCGTTCAACCAGTTCGCGCCCCGGCGTCCCCTCGACCTGATAGCCGGTGAGACAGATTTTGTTCGTCGGGTCCTGCCGAATTTCGGGGATGTAAGTCATGGCCGGCCCGCCCGAGAGCATCCCGCTCGTGGTGACGATGACCGAGTTCTGACGCGCGATACGGCGTCGTTGACCGTCGCGCCCGGAGACAATTCGCGCGTTCGACTTCGCCCGCTTGAGCGCCGTCGAGTCGCGGACGTAGTCGGGGTAGTTTCGGAGCATCTTCAGGACTCGCGTACCCATTCCATCGACGTAGCAGTCGATGTCGTGGGCGTCGAGGACCAGCAGAATCTCCTGCGTTCGGCCGATAGCGAACGCGGGAACGACGACGGTTCCGCCCTGCCAGATGGTCGTCTGAACGGATTCGACGAACCGTTTTTCGACCGCTGCGCGGTCTTCATGTTCCACGTCGGAGTAGGTAGATTCACAGATGACCACGTCGGCGTCGGGGCGGTCGGTGGTTCCGGACACGAGACGCTGATTGTCGGTGTGGAAATCGGCCGTATAGAGCAGTCGCGTGTCGCCGTCGTCGACGAGGACGTGAGCGCTCCCGGGGATGTGGCCCGCGTTGTAGAAGGTGACCTCGTGGCCGGCGGCCTCGAACGTCTCGCCGTAGTCGTGTGGCTCCGACTGCTGCGTCATCCGGCGAATGTGCGTCTCGGTGAACGGGCAGTCGTACGTGCCGCCGTGTAATTTCAGGGTGTCGCGCGCGAGCGTGAGCGCGAGTTCGTACGTTGGCGGCGTCCAGTGGACTGCCGGCCACTCGTCACCGGAGAGCAGCGAGGGGACCGTCCCGACGTGGTCGAGGTGGCCGTGCGAGACGACGACGGCGTCGGGGGCAGGCGACCCCGCGGGGAACTGCGGCGGATTCCCGGTCATCATCCCGTAATCGAGAAGCAGCGAGTCGTTGACGAGAATCGCACTGCGCCCGACTTCCCCGGCCCCGCCGAGGAACTGGAGTTGCATTGGGAACACGTACCGACTGGAGGTGCTTTTGCCCGTCGGTCCAGCGTTGGTTCGAGCGGCGAGGTGGAGGGCACACGCCGACATCGACACTCGACGTTTTTCCCCGCGGATGCCCTCGCGTAACGTATGCCGGATGCGACCCTCGACCAACTCGTCTCGACGCTCCACGAGTACCTCGCCGCGACAGCGACTCGTCCCGTCCGCGAAGATGTAAGCAGATGGCTCGGGGAAGCGGAGGCGGTCACGGCCGACCTCGCCATCGGCCCGCTCCCGGACGACGACGTAGTCCGAACTCGTCTTGGTCACGTCGAACACCTCCTCTCCAACGTGGATTCGACCGAAGACGACGAGGCGGATACGCACGTCGCTGCAGCACGCGAAACACTGGTGGAGGCACTCGCAACGCTCGACGAACGGGCGACAGAAGGCGGTCGCTGAACAGTCGACGGACGTTTCGAGTGGGACGGTTGCGGACGGCAACCGAGAACGAGTGAGCGACCGAATACAGACGGTTTAGTTCGAGAACCAGTCTTTCGCCGTCGAGGCGAGGATAGAGAGGTCTTCGAACTTCAACATCTGGAACATCGCGAGGGGGTTCCCGTCGTTCACGGCGTTCAACCGCTTCTGGGGAACCCGGTGGAGGTCCTCTAACAGCGTATCGTAGCGCTCGTTGGACGCGCGATAGAGCATCTCCGTCATGAACAACCGGTTTTTGCCCTTGGGCGCGACGCGCTCGTGCCAGAGTTGGTCGTAGATAGCGAGTTCGGACGCGGAGGTGTCGCGCTCGCTGTGGGTGAGAACCCGGTCTGCGGTCGCGGCGGCCACGCGGCCGGAGCGCATGCACTTGTCGATGCCCTCGCCCCAAAGTGGGTCCACGGTCGGGACCGTGTCACCGATGGCCATGAAGTTGTCCGTGCTCATCCGTTTGGGAAGTTGGACGTGTGCGGAACCGCGGTGCTGTTTGCCCTCGATGCGCGATGCGTTCTCGAATCGGGGGTCAGTGTCAACCCAGTACTGGAGGTAATCGTCGACGGTGTACCCTGATTGGGCGTTCTGTCGATGTGCCTCGTTTTGGAGGTAACAGACGCCGACTTTCGCAGTGTCTTCGCCGGTGTGGAAAATCCACGAGTAACCGCCCGGAGCGATGTTGTGGTCGAGACGGAGCATCATCGTGTCCGTGAGGTCGGCGTACCCCGCGGGGTCCAAGTCGAGGCCTTCGAACTCGTACTCGATACCGATGGCCTGTTTTTCCCGTTCGAGGACACAAACGTCGAGTGCCTTCGCAAGCGGGGCGCTCGGGCCGGTGGCGTCGATGATGATGTCGCCGTAAACCTCCTCGTCGCCGTTGTAGCGGACGCCGACGATTTCGCCGTCTTCCATCACGGGTTTGGAGACGCGAGCGTCAAAACGGTACTCCGCACCGTCGGCCCGGGATTCGTCGACCAGCCAGTTCTTGAAGTCGGCGAACTCGAGGACGGCACCGGGTTGGTGTCGCTCGAAGTGGTGGTTCGGAGACTCCAAGACGACATCGTCGGTGAAGTTCATCACGACTTCGTCCGGAATATTGAACGAAGCCATCGTCGACGGGAACGTCCCGGCGGTCGATTTGTTACTCCGAGAGGGGAACTCTTCTTCGGATTCGGTTTCGAGGACGCAAACGTCGTAGCCGCGAGCCGCGAGGTCTCGTGCTGCTTGACCACCTGCGGGGCCCGCACCAGCGATAATCACGTCGTATGTGTCAGTCATTGTAAATTAGGCATCACCGGTAGGTTTGTTCGTACACGCGTTACCCATCCTTTCTGAAACGAGCGTGTAATCTGCTTTGGTTTTGAACGGTCAAGAATCCCAGTCTACTCAACGAAATTAGTTTTCTCAAGAGCGACTAAATCCCGGGGAACGAGGCAAGCAAAGCCACTGATAGGCAGTAGGAGGCCGAACGCAGCGAAGAGAGACAGGAACGAAGGGATACCGAGGATTGTACGGGTCTGGGACTTCGGAATCCGACGAGTGTTACGGTTCCGGGATACGCCGGACCTGAAACTCGCGGTAGCCACCGTAGGCGGCTTCGAGTGCGCCGAGCCACCAGTTCCAGCGCGTCGCAGGGCTCCCTTCGGGAGCATCACGCATGTTTCGGATGATTTCGTCTCCGGAGAGCGGCGCGCCGCGGTCCCGCTCGGCTTGTTCCGAGTCGACGAGGTCGCGGGCTTGACGTGCAACGACCTGCCGCTCGGCGTCCGTACCACCGAACTCGGCAAGAGCGTCCCGAAACGACTCCTCATCGAACGAAGTATGAGAATTGTCGTTCCTGTCAGTGGGAATCACACGCTACCTACGAGGCCCGCCACAAAGAAGACTCGGCTGGGGGGTCACCCGCGACGAAAACACATTACGCCCACCACTCGCTCCGTTGCTCGCTGTACGTCGCATTTTGGAACGGGTCGGGCTTGTCCTCGTCGTCCTCGGCACCCAGATAGTGGGCCGTCCAGTAGCCAACGTGCCATCCTACAGCGTCGGTGTCGAGGTCGACGAGGACGACACGGAGCGTGTCGTACGTTTCTAGCGCTTTGTCTCCGTCGGGGTCGTACCCACTGGCGGCGGCACAGGAAGTCGCACCCGCGACACACGACGAGGTTTCGGTGAAAGAGATTTTGACATCCGCCGACTCGGGGTCGTCCACGTAGGTGAACGTGAGGTTATCGGGCATGCCGGGTGCGCCGTCAGCGTAGTAGTCGAAGGCGTGACGGACCTGGTCGCGGGCCGCGTTCGGGTCGGCCGCACCAGTGTCGTTCACGTAGACAGTGAAGTTCGGGTCGTCCCACGGGAACGCCTTCTCGGTGGCGTTAGTCCGCGGAAGCGTGTAAAGAATCCCCGTCGCATTCATGAGTTCGGCCGGTTCGTCACCGTGGGTGAGACCGAGTGTGTGCCCCAGTTCGTGTTCGATGATTTCGACTGTCGAGTCGTCGCCGAACCCGGTTCGGATGTAGGCAGTCGTCGGCCGGTCGATTTGACGTTCGTCCGTGATGTAGGGTGCACAGCCGACGGCGTCGACCTGCCCGCTACACTCCGGGATGTCGTCCGAAAAGCGGACGACGAGGTCCGGATTCCGCGCGTCCGCGTCGACCTCGTAGTCGATTTCGGAGCCGAGATAGCGCGCGTCGTTCGCCTCCCAGAACGTCGTCGCCTCGTTCACCATCGAGGTGTAGTTACGGCCGTCGTTGGGAGCTTCCACGGCGATAACAACCGGCTCGGACCCCCACGGGCCGAATCCCGATGCAGGCGTGGCTGTCGCAGTTGATTCGGGCGTTGGCTCTAGGGTCGAGGTCAGTCCCGCCTTTGGTGTCGTGGGCGTAGTCTCAGGCGTCACATTGTCGGGCGGAGTTTCAGTCACTGGTGTCGTGGGGCTCGAAGTCGTAACTGTCCCCTCGTCTTCGTTCGGGGTCACAGGCGCGGTGCACCCGGCGAGGACGACGAGGAAGACGACGAAAATCGGGAAGCCACGCATACCAAAGCAGGTGCGACGTATCGGTAAGAAAGTTTGTCCCGGTCGACAGCAGTCGGGAAGCTGACGTGAGAGCACGGCGAGACACGGTGCAGCGGCTCACGAGTGTGAAAGTGGCTGAGAGGAGTAAGCCCCCTTCTGTTCGTCCCAGCATTCGGCTTAGCGTCCGCGTCCTTCCCGGGGAACCCCGGGGGCACGACGGGCGAACCCGACGCGCCGTCCGAACTACCTTCGCGGCGCGGACTTGCACCGGTGAGGATTCGCCGTTCCATCCGTTCTCGACCGTCGGAGATGGCGATGCCATCTCGCGGCTCACGGGTGACCGTTCACCAGCCGCGGTCACGATGTGACCGCGCTTCCCTCTGCGGGTTAACTCCCTCCCCTTACGGGTCGGTTCGCGCGCATCATCGGTCGGGTCGAGTGGTCTCGTTTCTGTTCCAGCGCCAGCCGTCTCCGACTCCGGGCTTGCGCCCGGTCACCTGTTCAGACGGTGGGGGGACTTTCCTCATGCCCGCAATCGGGCACGGGAACTGGGCTCTCTCTGCCGACGTACTCTAGTTCCGTCCGTCGGATAAGCGGTTCGATTAACCCAGTACTGAACTGATTTAGTAACCCGTTATATGGCGTTTTATTCACATAACAGCGGTGTAACACTCGAGGGAAGCGTTGAAGTCACCGTGGGCCTTGAATGGTAGTATGTCCGAGGCGCAGACCGTACACCTCACCTACGAGGATGGGGCGCGGGCGGTCGAACTAGCGCGGGAATCCGTCGAATCGTACGTTCTTCACGGGCAGAGAGAACAACCGGGCAGTATGCGGGACGCATTCTACGCACGAACCGGGGCGTTCGTGCGCATCAAGTCGACACGTGGGCGCGGTCGGCTTCGTGGATGCGCAGGGGCATACCGTGGCAAAGACCAACTTGGTCATGCCATCGTCGACGCGGCCATCAAGGCCGCATCCGGCGACTCGTGTCAAACCGAAATCGAAGCACCTGAACTGCCGAACCTGAATATCTCTGTTTGTATTGTCAACGAATACACCCTGACGAACGACCCCCTTTCTGACATCGAACTCGGAAAACACGGGGTCGCTATCGACGCCGACGGGTGCCATGGCTGGATGTACCCCACGCTTCCAATCGAACTCGGTTGGTCGAAAGAACAGTTCCTCACGAACGCTTGCCGAAAGGCCGGCCTGTCGCCGTTGGCGTGGCAGGACGACGACACCATGATTACGCTCTTTGAGGGGCAAGTCTTCCGCGAGCGCGAAGACGGTGGGAGCGTCGAGGCGCTGTAACTGGGGGTAGGGAAGAACACACTCCTTCCACGCTTACCGTCGCATCGGAGAGGCATCGCTCTGCAGTTTGTATCAGGGGGACGTCGCTCTGCAATCTGCATCAGAGAGACGTCGCTATTGCAGACTCCCAAACGAATCCGTCGCACACTGCAAAACTGACTGTCGCAGTCGGTTGCGGGGTTGGTAGCCCGCTATTCGTCGCCGAAACCGACGCGCTCGGCATCTTCGCGTGCTCTCGTCGCCGCCGCGTCGAGGTCGAAGTCGCGGACGAGTTCGCCGTCACGAATCAGCGGTTTGAGCAGTGACTCTGCGTCGGTCGGGGCGGGCGTCCCACGGAGACCGATGTGGTGTCCACCGTCGTCGGTGCGGTAGACTTCCTTCACGCCCGAGAGTTTGCCCCGCTTTGCTGCCGGTTCGCCGTCGACTTCGACGATATCGAGCGCAAAGTCGACCGGGTTGGCGTTCGAGATGTAGCCGCCGACGCCGAATCCTTCGACTACGTCGCGGAGGTTCCGGAGTTCTGTCGGACCGAGACCGCCGCTGACGAAGATGCCGACATCCTCGTAGCCGCGCGCGTCCAGTTCCCACCGAACCTCGCGGACGATGTGCCGGAAGTCTCCACGACGCGACGAGGTGGTGTCGAGTCGGACGCTGTCGAGGCGGTCCCCGAGCGTTTCGACCGCTCTGAGCACTTCCTCGACCTCGTCGCCGTAGGTGTCACAGAGCGCGACGCGAGGCACGCCCTCCGGGACTGACTCGTCGAATGCCTGGAACGCCTCGGCCTGGTTTCCGCGGCCGAACGCGATAAGAAGCGCGTGCGGCATCGTCCCCGACGCCTCCTTACCGAGAATGTCCCCGGCGGCGACGTGCGAGAATCCGTCGAGACCCGCGACGAGCGCGCTCCGTTCGACCATCGCAGCAATCGAAGGGTGGACGTGGCGCGCGCCGAACGAGAAGACCGTCGAGTCGGGAGCGGCCATTCGTGCTTCGAGCGACGCCGTGGCACAGCCAGAAGCGTGCGAGAGAAAGCCGAGTAGCGAGGTTTCGAGACGGGCGAATTCGAGGTAATCACCCTCGATTCGCATCACGGGACCGCCGTCGAACAGGAGGCCCTCGTGCATCGCGTCGACGTCGACGTCGTATCCGGAGAGGAGCACTGCGGCGTCTTTCACCCCGGCGAACACCTCGTAGTCCCCGTCGGGGAACTGGTCCGCCGTTACCTCGGCGACGACGCGAGGGTTCTTCCCCGCGTGCTGAAGGGTGTCCGCAGTCCGCTCGAAGTAGGCGTCGGTCGCGACGCCCTCGCGGATAGCCTCGGGACCGACGATGTCGAACTCGCTCATTGCCCGAGGTTCCGCGCGCCCGATGAAAAAGGTGTATAATCGTTCGCTAACGTCGAAGAAAGATGTTCTTCAACTCGAAGAGACGACCCGGTCAGCAAACGAGGACTCCCGTTGAATAGGTGGTATTGTCTTTTTCGACGTACCCAGTTCCAACACTCCACGGGCGGCCGTCGAATCCGACAGCTGACTCGGAAAGCGCGTCGTCGAACAGTGCTCGCTCCTCGGGAGAAAGCGAGTCGTACTGGACGACTTCAGCGTCCTCGGAGACATTGTCCACCGGACTGACCTCCAAGGACTGGTTACAACTGTTCGACCACGGAACCAGCGTCCCAGTAGCAAAGAGAAAGGCAGCGACGGACAGAACGAGCAAGAGGGCGACGATAGCGAACAGCCCGATGCGGCGAGACATACACAGAAATGTCAGCCACAAGCTAAGTGCGTTCTCCTACTCCCGCGCGTGTACTTCGTCTAATTCCTCAACCGTCGGCGCGTTCACGATGGTGACCGTATCACCCTGCCGTGTCACCCGATAAGCGTCGGCGAACGTCCCGTCTTCGATGACGTAGGTGTTTTCGGCGACTTGTTTTGCGCCGAGTCGGAGTTTAAGCGTCCGCGTCAGATACGCCGACTCGAACTGTCGAGCGTCTGCGTTCGTGTCCCAGACCGTCTTCCAGACGTACCCGCGGGCGTGGGGGTTTGCGTCGGCTTCGGCGTCCGAAGCCGGTCTGTACGGAACGACGAGGTCACCGGCCCAGCCTGCGGCGGGACCAGCGGTGTAGTTGTATGTCGAGTACGCTCCGGGGTCGTCTCGGAGCTTCTCGCGGTCGATGGCGGCGTGTTTCCAGAAGGTCGTGAAGATAGATGCTTCGCCAACCGTGTCACCGACTGGGTCGTGGTCGTAACGCGTCCACGTGGCCGACGACCGGTCTTCGATAGTCACCTCGACCGGCCGCTCGTCCGGGTAGGTGCTCGGGTGAAGCACCTGTTCTGTCGAGACCGGACGGTTCTCGTAGGCGGCGTTCACTGCTTCCCAGCCGCCGCGTTCGTGGAGGTCGGAGACGAACGTTGGTCCCTCGCTGTAGGGCGTGTAGATAGTGAGGAAAACCGGGTAGTCGAACGACCCACTTCCGGCCCCGCTCCCGTCCGGACGGGGAACGCACTCCCAGTCGGCCGCACAGCGTTCTTCGTACAGGCTGTCGACGTAGCGAGCGTCACCCTCGACGAGTCCGTTATTGGCGAGTTGTTTGTCCTGCGTGGGTGGTGCTGCGTCGAGTCCGAAGTGCTGGTCTTGCAGTGCGTGAAGGAGTTCGTGGGCGAGCGTCCGACGATTGATGGTCGGATTGCCGTCGTTGCTTATGAGGACGATTTGGTCCTCTTGGGGCGCATAGTAACCGAGAACCGAACCGCCGTAGAGTTCGTCGAACACCTGTTGGATAGTCCGGTTCTCACCGACTAACAGGAGTGCCTCCCACACCTGGTCGTTCCAGTCGGCGTGGACCAGATTCGACTGGTTTCGAGACTCGTTTCGGTACTCGGCGCGCGAGATGACTTCGACCGGAACCGGTTCGGTGAATTCCAATTCCCGAATGACTTCCACGCGAGCCATCGTCCGAGCGACGAACGCCTCGCGCTCGGTCGCATTCAGGCCGTCAGATTGGTCCACAGCGATGGACTCGTTGTGCCAGTAGCCACCCTCCCAGCCGAGCCTGTCACTCGGCGGGTCTGCGGGCCACGCCCCGCTGTCGGCCGTGTCTTCGGGCGGATTCACTACGGGGGCGCTACACCCGGCAACCACGAGGAGAAGTGCAGAGAGAAGCGCGGCGAGTGGCAGACGGTTCATACAGAGACACACGAGCGGGATGTGAAAAAGCGTCTCGGAGAGCGTGGCCGCCTATGACGTGAGACTCGGCCGAATCTCGTCCACGTCCTCGGGCGTCGGCCCGTTGACGATGACGACGCGGTCACCCGTTCGGACGACCCGGAAAGCGTCGTTGAACTTGCCCTCCTCGATGACGTAGATACCGCTTGCCTGCTTCTTGGCACCGTTGGCGTCGAGGATGTTCAGGTACGCGTCTTGGAACTCGCGGGCGTCGCCCTCGGAATCCCACTCAGTCACCCAGACGTAGCCGTACTCGGTTTCCGAACCGGCTTCGTTGCGGTATGGGAACAGGCGGTCGTTCGCCCATCCGTTCGACGGGCCAGCATCGTAGTTGTAGGTGTCGTACGTCGAATCGGTGTTCGCGACGGACCGGACAGGGACAGTCCGCGCTCCATTCATCCGAGCCTGATACCAGAACATCGAGTAGATAGACACCTCGCCAACGGTGTCAGAGCCGTCGACGCCCTGATTGGGGAAGGTCGACCAGCCGTCTGTCCCCTCGTCTTCGAACGCGATTGGCCGAGGCGTCTCGTCGGTCATGTGGATGACCTGTTCGGTGGAGACCGGCGGGTTTCTGAGCGCGTCGTTGACCGCCTCCCAGCCACCCTGCTGGTACAGGTTGTTCACGTAGACCGGCCCGTCGGAGTACGGCTGGAAGATGGTCAGGAGGATGCCGAAGTTCGGTCCGCCGCCGCTTCCGGACCCACCAGACCCGCCCGCGGAGGGCGTGACGACACAGTCCCACGCGCCGGAGCGACACTGCTCGGCGTACCGGAGTTCGACGAGTTTCGCGTCGCCTTCGACCACGCCGTCGGTAGCGAGGTCACCGTCTTGTGTCTGACCACGGTAGCGCGGGTCTGCAAGGTCGAAATGCTGGTCCTGAAGTGCGTGGTGAAGTTCGTGAATCAGCGTCGCATTATCGATTGTGGGTGCGCCGGTCGAATCGGTGACAATCTTGATTTCGTCGTCTGACGGCGAGTAGAAGCCGAGAACAGAGCTTCCGGTCGTTCGGGAGATAGCGTTTGTACTCCCTTCGGATTCACCGGTGATGAAAAGCGCTTCCCACACCTGGTCGTTCCAGCGGGTGTACGTGGAAGCGGACGGCCCCGACCGGTTAGCGTTGCCGCGCTGGTACTCGTCACGCGAGATAACGTCCACGGGGACAGCCTCTTTGAATTCGAGGTGTCGCAACTGTTCGACCCGGGCCATCCCGCGGGCGACGTAGGCTTCGAGTTCGGAATCGTTCAGACCGTCGGACTGGTCGACTGCGATGGGTTCGTCGTACCAGTAGCCGTTTTCCCACCCGAGTACGTCGCTGTCGGGATCGGTGAATCCATCTCTATTCGGGTCGGGCGTCACGGGCGGTGCCGTGTCACTGTCGCCCGCTCCGGGAATCGCCGTTGGAGCGGCGCACCCGGCCAGAAGCAGAAGAACAGCAACAAAAACGGCACGGAGACCAGACGTTCGCATACGGTACCCTTAGACTCCGGGGTGAAGTACCTTGTCCGGTTCGGTTGTCGAAACCGCTGTCTAATTCGACCGTCGAAACTGGCAGGTGGCGCGCCGACTGCTTTTGGTCGTCCCGACGCAATCATCAGCTATGCCATTCGATTCGACACAGACTGCGGTCGTCGTCGTAGATATGCAAAACGGCTTTTGCCACCCCGAAGGCAGCCTCTTCGCACCGGGGAGTGAAGCCGCCATCGACCCCGTTTCGGACCTCGTCTCGACGGCCCGCGACGCGGGCGCACACATCGTTTACACGCGAGACGTTCACCCGTCGGAACAGTTCGACGACACCCACTACTACGACGAGTTTCAGCGGTGGGGAGAACACGTCGTGGAGGGGACGTGGGACGCCGAGTTACTCGACGACCTCGATGTCCGCGAAGAAGACCTCGTCGTCGAGAAGCACACCTACGATGCGTTCTATCAGACGCAACTTGAGGGGTGGCTCAACGCCCACGGCGTCGACGACCTGCTCATCTGCGGGACGCTGGCGAACGTCTGTGTCCTCCACACTGCCGGAAGCGCCGGCCTGCGCGACTACCGTCCGGTGCTCGTCACTGACGCCCTCGGCTACATCGAGGAGGCACACAAAGAGTACGCGGTCGACCACGCCGACTGGTTGTTCGGCGAGACGACGGCCCTCGCCGACGTCGAGTTCGAGTAACGCCACCCCCGGCGACCGGGGTCGATAGAATCACTCGCGGAAGAGTCGGTACGCCCCTTGGCCGGTGGCGACAGCGTCGTCCCAGTCGGTCGACGGGGACTGCCGTCCGGCCACGTCCGAGTCGTCTTCGGGGTCGGTGCTGACGACAGTAATCGTGCTCACGCCGACCGACCCGCCCGCGCGGACGACCTCGGCGACGGCAGTCAAATCACCCGACGCCCGGCGAAGGTAGTTCACGTTGAGGTTGATGGTGGCCACACCGCCCGAAAGCGGGTCGTCGAGCATAGTCCGAAGGGCGATACCGCCCGCCGTGTCGATAAGCGTCGCGGCGATACCGCCGTGGATGGTCGGCGGTGACACTGTGTTGGTGAGCTTTTCGTCGTACGGGATGGTCATCACGAGTCGTCCGCGCTCGATGGCGTCGATGCGGGTGTTAAGCCACGAGAGGTAGCCGTGTTCGTCCTCGATGTGCCGCTGGACGATAGCCGCAGCCTCGGCGGGGAAATCGTCGGTCATACCACGAACGAGTGTGTCAGACAGCATGTAACCGACGGTCCGCGACACAGTCGCCGGGAACTAGCTCGGTGATTTGGGGCGTGAGATATATACTGCACCCGAAAATCATACTGGTATGAGCGATTTCCGCGTCCTCTTCGTCGACGAGGGCACCTCGAACCTCACAGAGGCTATCGAGCGACGCGGATTCACTGTCGAGGTACTCTCGACGTGTGACTCGATTTTCGACACACTGGACGAAAACATCGACGGAATTGTCGTAAACGGCGGCACCGACATCGAACTCGTCTCCCAGATTCGCGACCGTCTCGGCGTCGTTCCGGTCTTCTTCCTCGTCGACGACGAAACGGCTGTCGAGCCGTCGTCGAGCGAAAAAGGAGCTATCAGCGTCGAGCGCCCGGAGTCGTCGGGGGCCGTCAACGCGCTTGCGACCCGTATCGAACGGGCCGTCGAGTTCTCACAGTGGGCGTCGACCGCTCGGGACAGCGACTCGTTGTACCGGACGGTCGTCGAACAGAGTCACGACGCCATCTTCATCGCCCAAGACGGTGGCTTTCGCTTCTGGAATCGGCGGATGACCGAACTCACCGGTCTCAGCGACGACGAACTCGCCGAGATTCCGCTTTTGGACATCATCCACCCGGATGACAGAGACAAAGTCACCGAGATTTCCGAACAACGACGGCAGGGCGGCGACGCGCCCGTGAGTTACGATGTCCGCCTCGTCGACGCCGACGGAGAGATGCACGAGTGTTCGGCAAACGTCAAAGATATCGAGTATCACGGGTCCTACGGCGTGCTCGTCACGATGCGCGATGTGACGGAACGACGTGCCACCGAGGCGCAGTTTCGCGCCCTCGTCGAACTCGCACGCGACATCGTGACGCTCGTCGGGTCTGACGGTCGAATTAAGTACGAAAGTCCGTCTGTCGAGGACGTACTCGGCTTCGACCAAGACGAGTTGGTCGGCGCGCACATCCGCGACTACACCCATCCAGAAGACTGGGAGCGCGTCGAAGAAGCGATGCAAAGGTCGCTCCAGAGTGGCGAAGATAAGAAAGAGCCGATTCGGTACCGACACCAAGATGCGGACGGAAATTGGCGCTGGCTAGAGTCTGTTGGAACCAACCAGACAGACACGTCAGTCGGTGGGTTCGTTATCACTACCCGGGATGTAACCGAACAGCGGACCTACGAAGAGCGGTTACAGCGACACGAGAGTATCGTCGAAAGTATCCGCCAGGGTGCCTACGTGGTTGACCGCGAGGCCATCATCCAGTACGTTAACGAAGCGGCAGTAGCGCGGATATCGATTCCCCGCGAGAAGTTCATCGGACAGCACATCTCGGTTGCACGCGAAGTAGACCTCCTCGACGATGACCAGTACGAGCGGGTCAAGTCGGTCCTCGATGATGTCCTACGCGGCGAGAGCAATGGAGAGCGGTTTGAAATCGAGCTTTCTCGCCCCAACGGTGACTACGTCATCGAGTTCGCCATCTCACCGATTGTCGACGAGGATGGCTCAATTACTGGTGCGGTCGGCATCTCGACCGACATCACGGAGCGAAAACGCTACGAGGAACAACTCAACGCGCTCCACGTCTCGACGCGAGAGCTAACAGCCGCAACCAGCCGAGAGCAGGTTGCCGAGGTCGTCTGCGACGCCGCCAATGGTGTTCTCAACTACAACATCAGCGGGGTGCTGCTGTACGACGAGTCGACAGACACGCTCGTCCCGACGGCGTTCACCGAAGAGGCACAGGAGATGTTCGGCGACATCCCCCCGCTCCCGCGCGGAACAGGCTTCTCGTGGGAGGTCTTCGAGAGCGGAGAACCCCACCTGTACGACGACTTCGAATCGAGTCCGCACCGGTTCAACCCCGTCGCCGAAATCAAAGAGGAGTTGGTCGTTCCGATTCCCGACCACGGCGTGTTCTTCGTGGGGTCGGTCGATGAGGGAACCTTGGCCGACCAGCGCCTCACACTGGCGAAAGTATTGGCGTCGAACACGCGCGCCGCACTGGACCGAGTCGAACGCGAACAACTCCTTCGCCAGCGCGAGCGCGAACTCGCCCGACAAAACGAGCAACTCGAATCGTTCGCGTCGGCCGTCTCGCACGACCTCCAGAACCCGCTCAACGTAGCCATGGGCTATCTCGAACTCGCCCAAGAACAGTTCGACAGCGACGAACTCGCCCGAGTGCAAGTCGCGCACGAACGGATGGAGACCATCATTCAAGACGTGCTGGCGTTGGCACGGAGCGGGCAGACCGTCGACGAGGTGGAGCCGCTACCGCTCAAACGAGTCGTCGCCGAAGCGTGGAACACCGTCGCGACCTCCTCGCCGGAAGCGACGCTCAAAATCGACGGTATCGCCGAGGTGGACGCCCATCACGGTCGGCTCCGACAACTCTTCGAAAACCTCCTGTCGAACGCGATTCGCCACGGTGGCGACGACGTGACAATCCGGGTCGGACCGCTCGAAGCCCGACCGGGGTTCTACGTCGAAGACGACGGTCCCGGAATCCCTCCAGACGAGCGTTCTCGTGTCTTCGAGTCGGGCTACACGACGAGTCCGGAGGGAACCGGATTCGGTCTCAGCGTCGTCATAAGCGTCGTCAACGCACACGGATGGGATATCGACGTATCCGAAGGCGACGGCGGCGGAGCGCGATTCGAAATCACGACCGAAACCGGACGCTGACGGTGTCGAACACCGTTGATGGCAGAAACCCCTAATTCCGGGTCGTCCGAACGTCGAGGTATGAACAGCCCAGACAAAGCGACGACGCGAGCAGTCGAGTCGTGTCGCAACGCGCTCCCGCCGACAGTCGACGGCGGGCGCGTGGTGTTCGGGTTCGACGGCTACATCGACCGGGTCAGAGAGTTCGTTTCCGAACGCCAGTCCGCAGAGTCGTACGACCGTGTTCCGACGTTAGACGCCTTCGCGGACCGTGTGAACGCGTCGGTCGAAGCCAACAGTTCGCTCACCTTCGAGTGGATTCAAGCCGGCGTTCGAACCGGCGGACACGTAAGCCACCTCGCCCGCGCCTTCGGGACGATGGGCTTCGACCCAGCCCTCATCGGCTGTTTCGGCGACCCGCCGGAGGACCCGTTCATCGAAGAGTTCGGTGACTTCACGCTAGAAACGCTCGGAGCACCGGGCTACACCGACGCCGTCGAGTTCGACGACGGGAAACTGATGCTTACCGAAGTCGGCGCGCTGACGGCGCTCGATTGGGTCGACATCGAGTCCCGCGTCGGTCTCGACCGGCTCTCGGAACTCGTCGACGGGACCGAAC
>NZ_JBZRPK010000460.1:0-5060 GCF_058382125.1 Haloferax sp. s1 | reverse complement strand
CGTAACAACGAGGCGAATAACCATCTGGGAGGCGGTACATACCTTCCGCTCACGAATTCGACGGTAACGAACAGTGACGGGTACGGCCTCTATATCGACGAGAATGTAACGATGCCCGACGTTGACTCGAACGAGTATACCGAAAACGAACGTGGGGCAGTCCGTGTGACTGCGAATAACCTCCACTATCTAGATTCAGAATCCTCGTACACAGGCAACACGGCGGATGTGGTCGTCGTTGAGGCCGAAACAGTGTCAGTTGAGGATGATAACGTCGATAGCGGTGCCGTGACATGGCACAATCTCGGCGTGCCCTATCGAGTGAACGGCCAGATCAGAGTGGAAGATATCGAAGTGACTGTCGATCCGGGCGCCGTCTTCAGGTTCGAGGAGGGAACATCCATTCAGATGGCACCTGACAGTGCACTCATCGCCGAAGGAACTCCTGAAGAGGAGATTGTGTTCACAGCTACCGACGATGTTCCCGGCTGGTGGGACGGTATTGTCATGTCGTTCTCTGAGAGCCGCAAAAACATCCTGAAACACGCCATCGTCGAGTACGGTGGCCGTGATACCAGTGGAAACGTTCACGTGGAAAGTGGTCGTATCAAGGTCGTTGATTCCACGCTCCGCCACAGCGAAGCGTTGGGTCTCTGGTCATCTGACGATGGAACGGTAAACGACGACGTCTGTGCCGTCAACGAATATCAAGACAACGCGGAGGGCGACTGTACCATCGAAACCTGATTCAGTCCGTGCGCCAGTTTCTGCTATCGCTGCGTCTTCGGGCTTTTCTGGTGTACACTCGTCTCTGAGCGATTGGACGTAGGCAAAGGGGTGAGAAGGAAACACAGCAGAAACTGTTAGATTCGGGGAAAGCTCTCACGAATACAGTCAACTCGCGCTGTCGTTCTCTCGGAGGGGATCGTCGACGGGGTGCCAGAGACAGCAACAGTCGGCGACGACGAACGCGTGATCGTCGACGACTTGCTGTCTCCAGTGTTTGTTTTCCTTCGGAGTTTCGACTGGCTTTGTCAGTCCAAATACGGTATCTTCGGTAGTTCCATCGAGGCGGTCGACGCCGTAGCCGTGGTTCGAACGCCGCCAACTAAGGCTGTGGCCGTAATCGGCGCGGTTCGAGAGCCATTCTTCATTGCAGATCCGGACGTACAGATGCCATGAATGCTCGCTGGGATCGGATACGGGAGTGGTTCGAGACACACGCACCGGAACTGACGAACCATCTCCGGCCGGGAGCGACGGACGCAGAAATCAGACAGGCCGAATCGACAATTGGCCTCGACTTTCCGCCGTCGGTTCGAGCGTCCTATCGCATCCACGATGGACAGACCGACGACTCGCATGCTGTCGGGTCCTGGCGACTGTTCCCATTGGCGGAGGTCGTGCGACAGTGGGAAGCGTTGCGAGATATCGAGCATGAGTTCGAGTTTGGCGACTGGGATCCGACCACGTCGATTCCGATCATGGAGAACGGCGGCGGCGACGTCCTGTACGTCGAACATGCACCCGATGAGTCGGAGACACCCGTGACCGAGTGGCGGCACGAGAATCCCACCCATAACGTGAAAGCGCCCTCCTTTGCAGCGTATCTCGACACGTTTCTCGATGCCCTCGACGCTGGGGAGTACGTCTATCTCGAAGGCGACAGCGTACTCGTCCACGAGGACGATCTCTGACTACAACCACGCCGGACAACAGGTAGCGAGAGCCGTTCACAGTCGAACGAGGGATGGACGACCGAAAGACAGCGATTGACCAAACACCTGTCGGTGTAGCGCATGATCTACCCAGTCCGTAGGTCACGATCCGCATCGATGTACCACTGGAGTTCCGTCTCGGAGAGCGTGACGGCATCGGAATGGGAACGCTTGATCGTCTGTAACGCCTTGGCAATATTTCACTGACCTTCCTGTATCGTAGAATCCATGTGTTCCCAGCAACCGACCCTGTCGACGAATCTGGGCGAAAGGCGGGTGTTCCGTTGCATCTCGGCGACCCACATCGAGAAGTTTCAGGTCGTGGAGGGAGGAACTTCATCCGGACACTGAACAGACACGCCTCGATCGAAACCGAAGAGCACTGTCGAAACGACTTGCGGCACTACGACCCACTCTCGGCGTCCTTTGCAGGCCAGACGGTGGGAGTTATCTGTCTGTCCTCGGTGGCCGATAGGTCGGCGCCGAAGGTCTCGACCAGGTCCTCGGCCGACGAGTCGCCGGCTTCGATTGCGGTGACCTCTACGGGCGTCAATCGCACGGAGACATCGCGCTCCACGGGGCCGCCGAGTAAGAACGTGAGAATCCACTCCCCGTCGCGGGCTAGCAAGACGTAGGAGTACCGTTTCCGGTCGAGGACTCGCATTGGTCGGTCAAGGGACGATACGGAGTAAACAGTTCCGACAGAAGCGAAGTCTTTTGCGCTCGCTATTCTCCCGTTGTGATATGTCTTTTCGCCAATTCGACGGGACAGCACGCGGCGGTGCGCGATGAGGGACGGGGCGACGGTGCAGTGGTGGACCCGCCTCGGCTCCGAGCGTGAACGATTCGTAACGGATGCGGTGCTGGCCGGTGACGATGGGCTGTACACAGTCGGCTGGTACGACGTGGGAGACCGCACTGGCGATGGATTCGGTGGCTTCCTGCAGCGACTCAGTCCAAGTGGAACCGTCGACTGGGAGTACCGCTGGGACCGGAAGCGACGGCCGAAGGCCGTCACGGTGAGCCCGGGTGGGCCAGTCGTCGCTGGCAAGAGTCTGTCAGCCGACACGGACCAGTCCGAGGAGGTGCCGCCAGCCCGGCTGGCGTCGGTGACGGCTGGTGGCGTCCGTCGCTGGGAACAAGAATACCCGTCTGGCTCCGGAGACACCTTCGAGACGGTGGTTGCGACCCCGGACGGCGTCGTCGCCGGCGGCCAGACCGGCAGCTACTCCCGACGGTCACCGGGTTCCTGGGAGCGGGTCTACGGAACCAGAGATTGGCTCCTCGCCGCTGACGCCGACGATGGCACCGAACACTGGCGCGAACGGTACGCCGGCAACGACTGCAAGTCGCTCGTCGCCGACGAAACGGGCGCACTCAGATACGTCAGCGGCTCATCTGTTGCCTGGGTTTCGCCCGACGGAACCAAAGAACACAGCGAGTACTACTACGCCGAGACCGGGAGTTCCGACACGCTCGACAGCATCGCGTCCCACGAGCAAGGCTTAGACACCACCGGGTCCATGGACAGTGACCAGAACCGTGCTGGCGCGAGCGTCATCGCCGGGAAGGCGTGGGAACGGTCGGATGCGAACGACGCCAGACTACTCGTCATCGATACCGATGGCGAGATACTGCTCGACCGGGCCATTGGGTTCGCAGCGACCAGCAATTTCGGGCGAGATGCAATTGCACTCGACGACGGATACCTGCTTTCGGGAACTGCACTCTGCGGTGACGGCTCTCTCCCGTGGCTCGCCTGGTTCGATACCGACGGAACACTCACGGACTATCGGTTCGTCGTCCGCGCTCCTGATTCGGCACCCAAACTCGTCTCTGCCGGTACCGATGGTCCCGCAGGATACCCCATCGCAAGTCACCACGCCGACGTTGATCACCTCGTTCCGACACGGAACGGGCTGTTCGTCGTGTATAACGAACGCGACCGCTCGCAGAATCCAGAACACAGACAGAGCTGGATTGGTTCCCTCGCCTAGCGGCCGATATGGGTCGTACGGAGTCGACTGTTGTCCAACACCAGTGCGATTATATCTCGACACTCCGTCTCGAAAGGAAATGGTCGACGAGTCCCCCCCGAGTCCACACCAGCGTATCGATTCATATTTACAATACTATATTAATCACATTCTGATACTTCTTTTGCGATGGTAAAGTGAAAACTGACTGCAATCATCAGCATACTCGCTGTCATCTGGACGGGGACGATTGATCTAGCTGTACACTATCGCGACAACGACACTTGTGGAAAAAAACATGACCGCGAACCTGTAATTCGTGAGAATTCAACACAGCCCAACAGACGTATCTGTGTTCCCAACTAGCTACAAAACGGACACATGTTCGATCTAACCGGGTTTCAGCGTGATCTGCTGTACGTTATGGCGGGGTTAGATGAGCCGCACGGCCTTGCCATCAAAGAAGAACTGGAGGACTACTACGAAACCGAGATTCACCACGGTCGGCTCTATCCGAATCTCGACACCCTCGTCGAGAAGGGTCTCGTCGACAAAGGCGAGAAAGACCGTCGAACCAACAGCTACCGACTGACAGCACGGGGGCGTCGCGAGATCGAAGCCCGAAATGAATGGGAACAGCAGTATCTCGATGTAATGGACGAATAACCCCCTCTCCAACCGAATTTCTCTCTCTTCGCAGACACTACAAGCCACCCGAGCGCGTTCGTTGGGATAGCGGGTGACCAGCACCGGACGGTGAAGATGGGTGACTCAGCAGTGGTCAGTACAGTCCTCGCGGACGATTGTCGTTGCATCCGCCTCATGGTCGTAGCGAAACTCGTTTATCGAGCAGTTTGCCTGTGACTGCTCCATGAGTGCTTCGCGATGTTGAGCCCCTTCACGTGCCGAGAAGCAAGCGGATGGAACCACCGTGAGCAACAATAAGGTCAGCTCCGTCGGGTCACAATTAGTCGGCAATTCCGTCGTTTCCTTCGTCCGGTGAGGATTTCTACTCACTCCTCGAATATCACTCTGAAAAACTTGGCTGTCAACCGATACTACCGAGCTGAGACGGCGCAGCCGGTGTTAGCTTTGGATTTCGATCTCCGTTCCACGGGTTGTCCCACCAGTCATCACCGGCAGCCGGACTTCGAGAATACCGTTATTATACTGCGCCGTGATTTCATCGTCGTCCACGTTCTTCGGGAACCGGAAGCGACGATGGTAGGTCTTCCGCTGGCCGCGTTTCTCGTCTTCGTGCTCGGCAGCGATGTTGAGCACGCCTTCGTCCCACGAAACCTACATCTCCTCGGAATCGAAGCCCGGCATTTCGACGCTCAGGACGAACTCATCGTCTGCTTCGTAC
>NZ_JBZRPK010000461.1:0-5119 GCF_058382125.1 Haloferax sp. s1 | reverse complement strand
GCTCTGTAGGTGGTCGTGAAAAGAAGACAGATCTATTCGTCGAGGCCGCGTGCTTCGAGGATCAACCGAACAAGCTCATCTGGGTTCTCCGCCGCAAGACGGACCATCGCGTCATGGGCCTCTCGCCCTTCGAGATCACGAATATCGTACCGCTGTCGAAGTATTCTCTCAACGTCAAAATCCAGAGTGTCTTCAAACTCATCCCACGGCTCATTCCGCGCGTAGATACTCCATCGAAGACCGTTATCGAAGGGGAACGCTAGCCCTCCCTCTGGTTTTGGTTCCCATGGTAATAACCACTGTGCGAACCATATCTAATCTGTAAATGTGAGTGGGTAGAACGTATCCGTCGGCCAACTGCACTCAATGGAAAGATTTCTCTCATCAAAATTGGAAGGAAGTTGCGAAAGTAGCAACCCTGACGCGATGCGCGACACCGCTAATTCGCTCCGCGACTACGTTGAGAGCAGCGAATCGGGCGAGCCGGATAAGAGCGAAGTGCTGCGGTTGCTCCTGCGTGCTGGCCTCCGCGCCGGTGCCTCTGACGCCCACGACGCGCTCCGAGAAGCAATCACCAACCGAGTCGAGGTCTGATATCCCGATTCTATTGCTCTGTTGAAAACATTATAAGTTGACAGGAATGACGTGGTGAATATAGAGCATAAGTTGTTGTGAAAGATACGTCCTTCTACGACACGCCAAGTAGGTCTCGGAATTGGCTCTGCAACTCATCCCTCAATTCAGGGACTTCAGCCTCTGTAAGAGATTCCCAGTTCGATTGCCACTTCTCTATCCGTTCATCTGACTCAGAGAGCGACTTCTCGGCGTCGTGAATCTTCGCAACAGAAAAGTCATGGAACATATCACGATACTCGCCCAGAAGCTCATCCATAGTCTCGCAGACATAGGACGAAAAGTAGATTTTATTCTTCAAATAGAACCTCCGAAGCTCCTCCCCAGACTCGGCCGCAATCTCAATTTTCTCCTCTCTGGATGTCTCGCCCCGTGACAGCATTGGGTCTACGAGCGCCCGCATATCTTGGTCGAACTCGGCTAGTTTTACGTAGAACTCTCCGATGACCTCTGCTCGCTTCTGGTGCAAGTCGGTGAACTTCACCGCCTCTTTGTCAAGTTCTGTCTGGTACGATTGCAGTTGCTTGTCGAAGTACTGCTTTATCGTGAGCCTCGCAACGTACGCAAGTAGCCCCGCGCCGATAGCGAAAACCCCGAAGTCTCGCAAAAGATTGAGAGCCGCTGTTTGTACGGGAACTACCATGGAGTGTATCCTACTCTGGAGCCAAACACTGAATATCCTGTGAATTCAACACAAAATAACCTTCACGAGGGATTTACTTGGGCCCATTAACAGCTACGGTCTCTTCATCTGTAATAAGTCCAGATACACTGTCGCCAAACGACTTACTCGAATGGGACACCATTGAGGCCACATTCTCGAATGTGAATTCACGGGTGTCCTCGGCAAACATCTATGGAGATGTAGAAAGGAGCGAGTTCTGGAAACGGCACCAAGATAGTCTTGAGTCCTTCTTAGTTAAGTCACCCAATGGTGACCTAGTGCGGTTTAAGGTGCTGGGCGACTCTGTATCCGTTCGTCGCTACGACGACAATCCAACAGACCACTCTTCAGAAGACGTACCTGAACTAGGGGTCAACCACTATCTGGGCGTGTGTGTGATGGTGTCCTTCCAAGCCGTAGACGAGTATATAGAACGGAATGGATTACGTCCAGTCGTCGACGAGGTCAAACGCCGCCGATGGGCAATCATGATGGGTTTGGCCCTCTTCGCCGCTCTTCACTAATCGGCTAGTCTCTGAGAAGCGCAGGGAGATCTTGGGGCCTGTGTTCAACGGTTGATGGCGATGGGTGTTACTGAAATCGACGGGTATGACACTTTCATTCCCATCTCGGAGGCAAATCCATCCACGAGGTGGTGGAGCATTCCAATTTGACTCGTCCCGAGGTCGTCCATCTCTCCGATGTCGGTCGAGTCCTATTTCGATTCCAAGTTGTCGCTGAGGTCTTCCAGGTGAGGAAGGAGGTCTCGCACATCAACCGTGACGCACGTTTCCACAGAGAGATCTCCGACGTAGATATATAGGTCAACCTGAACATCCGGTACTGTCTAGTTAAGCCAGTTTGAGAAGCGAACAGGTCATTGAGTGAATTGGTCATGACGCTCGCAGACCTGCTCAGCGAGTGCTTTGCGACGATTTAGAAGAGCCTTTGGGGCGTGAGCGGACGGCAACGTTCACGAGAGCAGAGCTCTCGTGCAAGTTGTTTAGATGGTACTATCTACAGCGCTTATGACGTTGTCTCAAATTCGGGATGGAAGACACCAATGCGTCGGATTACTACATGAAATAGACCAAACAATAGTGCACCGATATTAAGAATGGGAGAAAAGATAACCAATTGAGCAGGAAGTAAATTCACACTATAAGTTAAAGCGACAAGAGCTACAATAAGTATAAGACCACTATCAGCTCTTCTATTCCATTCATTAATGCGAAGCAGAGGCGGTATTGCAGTGTCTCCTATATTCACTTTGTATATAACCCAAGTAGCAAGTAGGAGTGGTAGAAAAACATAAAAACAGGCGATCACAATAGCAAACCATTCCGGAGGGGTATCACTAAGAACCCCAAAAACAAACTTCATTATATATAGTACCCCGATTCCAGAACCAAGAATAACAGAGAGGAATATTAGCAGATTCTGCCAAAGCATATTCTCTTCAATCAGTCTATTGTTAGAAATACGCCTTTTAGAAAGATATACTGAGATAGTTGCAATCACAACTCCGATCATTAAAATATACTTAACTGATAAGCCAATCGAGGTTAACACCGGTGAAAATAGGATTGTTGCCCAAGTACTGATTAGAAAAAAGGCGGTTACTGTTTTAATGATATGTCTCATTGTATTTTCTTGAAATATGGTCGCACGTGACATCTATAAGTCTTTCCTCCACCTACAACTTACCAATCGAGTCGGCCTTGTTGAAATCCTCGGTTGTTGATAGTTTGTCGGAGCCGTGCTGAATACACAGCGCGAGTCGGCTACGGTGAACCGACGCCCGGACGTTGGACAGAATTCTACACACGTTTCCACCCCTGTCTGCGGAGACAGCTACTGTGTGCTGGTAAGTCTACTTCGATGATATCGCCTCGTCGTTGCATCCCACAACGCATACGGGCAGAGGGCGCGAAATCGGGTTAATGCGGCTGCCCTCCCATCGAGTGATTCTCACTGGTCTCTTGACCGGTCTCGTGCTGGTCGCCGGTTGTACGGCACTGCTTTCCGACGGTGAGACACAGATACTCATCGAGAACGAACGAGAATCGAGTTACTTGGTCACCGTCTTCCAAAGCGCCCAGGAGACTCCCGAGGAACTTCGCTTCGACGTCACCACGGGTGATGGTCGTCAGAGGCTCGTTCAGTTAGAACAACTACAGGCTGAGACGAACTACACCAACGTCACTCTCCACGACCCGGTACGTTCGGAACGCGTGACAACAGTCGCCGATGGCAACAGCACGCAGATTGTCGACGACTGGAATGAAAGTCAGACGACCGTTTTCGTGGTCGAAACATATCAAAATGAGCTGTTGGAGGTTTACGTCATGCAGTGTGATCGCGATATGGCACTCACGTTCATGACCGCCTCAGACGGGAATTTCAAGACTACCTCACGCTGCGTCCAGGACGTTCACGGGTAATTGCTACACGCGGTCTGAGAAATTGCTTGACGGATTACTGCCGTATCCACCCTCTGAGTCGGTCACGACTTTTCTGACGAGAATCAGAAAGGTTCGACCCATTTCGCTGTCTCGCTCATCGATATCCGCTGTTCAGAGTGACTTGTCGATGTTGTGAGTGAGACAGCCGACAACGAGTTCACGGAACTGCTTCCACCAGTGTCGTGAGCGGACGAATGCGCCATATTTCCGTTTGAGACTGGAGTTCACTGTCTCATTCTGACTCCGTTGGCCGTAGAGGTTGGCGTCCAGCCGAGCATTCCACGCCTTGTGGAGCGACGAAAATTCTCGGTGCTTGATAAGGGGACGAACACCAGCGTCACGGGCTACCGCGCGAACCTTCTGGTCGTCGTATCCCTTGTCACCGAGGAGGATTGCCACATTCTCGGCATTCCGCTTGATGAGCGACGGAGCGATCTGTGAGTCGTGTTTTCTGGTCGTCGTCACGTGGAGATCGAGGATAGCATTCGCTCTCGTGTCCACGAGCAGTGTCACTTTCAACTGCTGAATCGTCAGCTTCGTTCGCTTCGTGTAGTGTTTCGAGGCGTGACTCCGGTCGAATCCAGATGCATCAATCCCGACGACACCACTGGTCGGGTGAAGGGTGATCGAGAGCTTAAGTAAAACACGCCAGACTGCCATATCGAGCCGGTTGAACGCTTTACACAACGTTGAGGGTGACGGAAGTTCGTCCAGATTGATGGCTTTCCGAATGCGGGGCATTTCGATGAGTTCGTCGAGAAGCGTCCTGTACGTCGTGTTCTTCCGCACTTTGAGACAGAGGAGAACGATGTGCTGGTGGAGGGTGTACCGGCGTTTCGAGAACTTCGAGGAATAGCGAGCGACAGATCGTCGTGCCAAGTGAAACGCCTGCTCGACGAACCGGAGCAACTGCGATTTCGGGAGGGCAACCATCCGGTCAGACTACCGGTCGTACCTGTAACTCCCTGAGGATTTCAACAGAGCCCCTATTCTCGGAGATGAATAACATCAGTCGAGAACTACAGAAACTTAGCTAACGCACCGTGAGTAGTTTGTCTAACATCTGCCAAGAATGGTGTGACACATACAGAGGATTAGTTAGCACAGGACTGTGTTCTTTCCCCAAATAGACACTGAATCAGCTGATAGAACGCGCCTGCTTGTTGAGCTTTGTAGTGCCGAACGTTGGTGAATACTTAACACGGTGTATGCCGCTTCGAGAAGTACATGTCCGCCATTCAGACGCACGACCTGTACGGACTGGAGATAGGGGCTGAGCCCAGAGACAAACCGTCGCCGGTTCTGTGGACGGACTCTCAGCCGACTGTTGAGGTCACCTTTTCAAACAACTCTGATG
>NZ_JBZRPK010000462.1:0-5131 GCF_058382125.1 Haloferax sp. s1 | reverse complement strand
CCTGTGCAGAATGTAGCGCGACGATTGGCAGCGGTGTCGCCGGTGCGAAACCGAGCGGCGGTGCTGCCTAATGGTTCACTGTCCCGAGTGTGAAGCAACGCTCGATGACGCGTCCGACGTCGAGTTCCTCGACATGGATTCGACGAATGGCTTTTTCACGGCCGCAAAGCGGTTCTACCTCGTTGCGTGCGGTCACTGTGGGACCGCAATCGGCAGCGGCGTCGCTGGCGCGATGTAAGCCGTGATGTGAGACACTCCCGCAAGCAATTGCCGTATCTGTAGTGTAGTGATACGGGACTGGCCCTTCCCCCGTCCCTCAACTTACTTCTCCGGAGGGTGACGACGCGTATCGCTGGTTCCGAAGGTGTCCATGTTGGGGTAGTCAGCGATGAGGCCGTCCACGCCCAGTTCGAGCGGTTTCTGTGCCTCTCTCCAACTGTCGATTGTCCAGACGTTTACTTCACGGCCCTCTTCGTGAGCGGTTTCGACGAGGTCGCGGTCGAGTACGTCGACGGACGGGTTGACCGCCTTGGCATCGAGTTCGCGGGCAATCTCCAGGTTCTCGTCTTTGTTGCGTCCGAAAATCGGGGCGACATCGACGCTCGAATCGATGTCTCGGACTGCCCTGATTGCATCGGGGTCGAACGAGGAGACGTAGAACTCGCCCGGATACTGCGACGCGATACGCAACGTCCGTTTAGCGAATTCCGTCCAGGAAAGTGGTCCGGACTCCTTGAATTCGATATTCATCGTGACGTTCGGGCGGGTCGCGTTGAGGACTTCGGCGAGCGTCGGAATGGTCTCCCCGGAGTCGAGAACTTCGGCCTGTAGAACCGTCTCGGATGGGGTCTCACTGACGAGTCCCTCCTTGTCCGTGAGGTCGTCGAGCGCCGCGTCGTGGAAGACGACGACTTCTCCATCACTCGTCGCTTCGACGTCGATTTCGATTCGCTCGGTGCCGAGGCGAGATGCGCCCTCCACGGCGGCGACAGTATTTTGGGGGTACACGTCTCTGAACCCGCGGTGCGCCGTGATGTACGGACCTGTCTGTTTCTCACGTCCCTTTCCGTTCTCTCGACCGTCTCTCGCGACAGCAGTCCCGCTTACCACCGAGGTCCCGATGGTCGCGCCAATCGCTTTGACCGCGGTTCGTCGGGATACGGAACCGATAATTCGGGGGGTTTCTTCGGACATCACGTAGACCTAATCCTCTCCGCCTATATTGTATTTTATATGGTATTTAGTGATGGATGACTGGACACGTCAGCTGTTCCCTTCCGTGGCCGCGCGTAGGGGCTGTCGTCCTGATGCGACGGCTTGCCCTATACATGAATAATGGGCACATTTATAATATATAAAAGACTTGCCGTACGGAGGTAGTATGGCTACCTGTTTTGCCTACCAAGACAATAATATGCACGATCAACAACCACCGTCGCAGCAAGACAGATTCGGGAAACCGAGCGAGCAGTGGAAGCAATACCAGGGCGCGCCTACGGGGACGGACCTGACCGAGTGTCAGGCGTGGCGTCAGGAGGCGGCGTTCCGGATGCTCAACAACAACCTCGACCCCGAGGTTGCTGAACGGCCCGAAGACCTCGTCGTTTACGGCGGAACCGGTCGTGCAGCCCGGTCGTGGGACGCCTACGACGCGATTCTCGACGAACTGCGCAACCTCGAGGACGACGAGACGCTCCTCGTTCAGTCCGGCAAGCCGGTCGGGAAGTTCACGACCCACGAGCGCGCCCCGCGCGTCCTCATCGCCAACTCGAACCTCGTCGGCCACTGGGACGACTGGGAACACTTCCACGAACTCGAAGCACAGGGCAAGATTATGTACGGCCAGATGACCGCCGGGTCGTGGGCGTACATCGGCACGCAGGGTATCATTCAGGGCACCTACGAGACGCTTGCTGAACTCGCCCGCCAGCACTACGACGCCGACCTGACCAGTAAACTCGTCGTGACCGGCGGTCTCGGCGGCATGAGCGGGGCGCAACCCCTCGCGGTAACGATGAACAACGGCGTCTGTATCGCGGCCGAAGTCCAGCCCGACCGCATCGAGCGCCGCGTCGAGACGGACTACCTGATGGATTCGACCGACTCGCTGGACGAGGCGCTGGAGAACGCCAAGGAAGCCCTCGAAGCGGGAGAACCCTACAGCGTCGGCGTCGAGATGAACGTCGCCGACATGCTCGAAGAACTCCTCGAACGCGACGAGATTCCGGACATCGTCACGGACCAGACGAGCGCCCACGACGAACTCGAAGGCTACTACCCGAGCGGCTACACCGCCGCGGAAGCGGACCAACTGCGCGAAGACGACCCAGATACGTACGTCGAAGAGAGCCTCGACACGATGGAGCGCCACGTCCAGACCATCCTCGACCTGCAGGACGAGGGCGCAATCGCCTTCGAGTACGGCAACAACATCCGCGGGCAGGTGAAGACCCACCGCGGCATGGACCACGCCTTCGACTTCCCCGGCTTCGTTCCGGCCTACATCCGCCCGATGTTCTGTCGCGGCCGCGGCCCGTTCCGGTGGGCCGCGCTCTCCGGCGACCCGGAGGACATCTACCGCACCGACGAGGCGATTCGCGACCTCTTCCCGGAGAACGAGTCGCTCATGCGCTGGATCGACCTCGCACAGGAACAGGTGTCGTTCCAGGGTCTCCCTTCGCGGGTCTGCTGGCTCGGCTACGAGACCGACGACGAGGGCATCACCGAGCGCGCTCGCTTCGCGCTGAAAATTAACGACCTCGTCGCGTCCGGCGAGGTTTCGGCCCCGGTCGTCGTCACGCGCGACCACCTCGACGCCGGGTCCGTCGCCAGCCCGAACCGCGAAACTGAAGCGATGCGGGACGGCACCGACGCTGTCGCCGACTGGCCCATCCTGAACGCGCTTCTCAACACCGCATCGGGAGCGGACATCGTGAGCGTTCACGACGGCGGCGGCGTCGGCATCGGCAACTCGCTGCACACCAACAACCACGTCGTCCTCGACGGCTCCGACCTCGCGGCGAAGAAAGCCCGCGCCGTGTTCACTACCGACCCCGGGATGGGCGTCATTCGGCACGCGGACGCCGGCTACGAAGACGCGCTCGACGAGGCAGAACAGTCCAACGTCCATATCCCGATGCAGGACCACGACGCGGGACGAGGTAACGAATGAGATTCCGTGACCCGCCACACTGGGAGGGAACGTCCTCCGACCCGAACGACGAACAGTTCGGCCACGTCGTCAACGAGACGAGCATCGAAGACGCGAGCGACTTCGACGCTGTGCTCGTCGGCGAACCGTACGACGGTGCCGTCATCGGTCGCCGCGGTGCCCGAGACGGTCCCGCCGCGATTCGGCGCGAACTCGCCTCGTCCAAGTCGCACCACTTCGACGAGGGTCCCGTTTCGGGCGTCGGCGACCTCGGCGACCTACCAATCGACGAACTCGAAGGCGGCGTGGCGGACGTACAGTCCGCGGTCGCCGACGAGACGGCCCACGTCTACGAGCGCGGGGCGCTCCCCGTCTTCCTCGGCGGCGACAACTCGCTGACCGTCGCCAACGTCAAACCGCTCCTCGACCGCGACGCGTCTATCGGCGTCATCAGCTTCGACGCCCACCTCGACTGCCGCGAACCCCAAGACGGTCCGTCCAGCGGGACGCCGTACCGCCAACTCTTCGACGCGGGACTCGACACACTCGCCGTCGTCGGCGCGCGGCACTTCGAAACCTCGACGACCTACGCTGACTTCCTGCGCGACTCGGGCGGCACTATCCTGACCGCGGACGAAGTCGGTCGCGGGGCGACCGAGACGGCCGACTTCGCGCTCGACGCCCTCTCGTCGTGCGACCACGTGTTCGTCAGCCTCGACGTGGACGTGCTGGACGAGACGGCCGCGCCGGGCGTGAGTGCTCCCACACCCGGTGGCATCACTACACGAGAACTGTTCTCGATGCTCCGCCGCGTCGCATCCGATTCGCGCGTCGTCGGCTTCGAGGTCGTCGAGTGCGCACCGCCGCTCGACGACGACGACCAGACCGCCCGCGCCGCCGCACGTGCAGTTGCCCACTTCCTTTCAGGAGTGATGTCCCATGTCTGAGCCAACTACAGATTCTGACCTGACAGTCGTTTACGGTGCCGAAGAGTTAGTCGTCGGTCCCGACGACGAAACCGGCGTTGTCGTCTACGAGGACGCCGCGTTCGCCGCTGTCGGTGGCGAAGTCGTCGCTATCGGCCCGACTGACGAAGTCCTCGCCGAGTACCCGGCCGAGGACGCTGAGACCGCAATCGACGCGACCGGCAAGACGGTTCTGCCCGGGTTCGTCGACCCGCACACCCACGCAGTCTTTGCGGGCGACCGCTCCGACGAGTTCGTGGCGAAGCTTAAGGGTGCGACCTACGAGGAGATTCTCGCCGACGGCGGCGGTATCCTCCGCACCGTCGACGCGGTCCGCGAGGCGTCCGACGAGGTGCTGGCGGCGAACCTCACCGAGCACCTCGACGCGATGCTCGAACACGGGACGACGACGGTCGAAGTGAAGACCGGCTACGGACTCGACACCGAGACCGAACTTCGGCTGCTCGAAGCCATCGCAACCGCTGGCGGCGAGCATCCGGTGGACGTGATTCCGACGTTCATGGGCGCACACGCCGTCCCTCGCGATGTCGACACCGAGGAGTACACGGAATCGGTCATCTCCGAGCAACTCCCGGCCGTCGCCGAACAGGGTGTCGCCGAATTCTGCGACGTGTTCTGTGAGCGCGGTGTCTTCACCGCCGACCAGTCCCGTCGCATCTTGGAGGCAGGCAAGGAGTACGGTCTCACGCCGAAGATTCACGCCGACGAGTTCGCCGATATCGGCGGCACCGATGTCGCGGCCGCCGTTGGCGCGGCGAGCGCGGACCACCTGCTCCAAACCGACGCTGACGGCCGAGAGACGCTGGTCGGTGCCGACGTGACGCCGGTCGTTCTCCCCGGAACCGCCTTCGGTCTGGGAGCCGAGTACGCCGACGCTCGCGCCTTCCTCGATGCGGGTCACGAAGTCGCGCTCGCGACCGACTTCAACCCGAACTGCTTCGCTCGAAGTATGGCATTCATCGCGACGCTCGGCAGCGTCGGGATGCGGGTGACG
>NZ_JBZRPK010000463.1:0-5141 GCF_058382125.1 Haloferax sp. s1 | reverse complement strand
CCGGAGGCTGCTGGCGCGCAGGGCAGGGAAGGGAATATGGCAAGAGGGCGCGCGGCGGCAGCGCTATTCGGCGGAGGGAAGAGGGTGAATCAGAGCGTCCGCGGTACCGCAACCGCCGGTGCGCTCGTGAATCTTTGTCTCGCGTCGGGTAACCTCGGTCCGGGAACCGGTCCGTTCTCGCTCACCGGTCAAGCGAACTCGATGGGGACGCGAGTCTGTTCCTCGAAAGGAACGTGGTCCGGTCACCGACCGTTCGAACATCCCGACCACCGCCGAGCGGTCGCCGAGGCGTGGGACGTTCCTGTCTCTCGACTCCCCGACGACAGCGGACCGGGTCCGGTGGGCATCCTCGACTCGTCGCCATCCGTGGTCTGGACTGTTGCGACGAACCCACTCGCCGGGTTCCCGGATGCGACGGCTGCTCGCGAGGTTCTCCGCGACTCGTTCCTCGTGGTGCAAGACGCCTTCCGGTCGGATACGGTTGAACTCGCCGATGTAGTGCTTCCGGCCGCGACGTGGGGTGAGTCCGAGGGGACGGCGATGAACATGGAGCGGACGGTCTCGCGCATCCGAGCGGCCACAGAGACGCCTCCCGGCGTCCGACAGGACCTCGACATTATTGCCGATGTGGCCGCTCGGGTTGCCCTCGGTCTCCTCCCTCGGCCACCCGTCTCCCCCAGCGCGATATTCGACGAGTTCGCCGCGCTCACGGAGGGAACGGACGCTGACTGTTCCGGCATCTCGTACACCCGACTCGACGGCGAGCGCGCCGTCCGCTGGCCCGCTCCGGAACCGAACAGCGACGCGGGCTACCGGTACTACGACCCCAGCACTTCGCGGTGGTCGTTTCCGACACCATCGGGGAAAGCCCGATTCAGCACACTCGATGGGGAACCGCTGCCCGAGCCGGTCGACGGCGACTACCCGCTGACGCTTACGACCGGCCGCGAGGCCGACGGGTACAACACCGGCGTTCGCTCACGGAGCGACACGCCGGAAGAGCCGGTTGCCCGCGTCAACCCAGAGACCATCGACACGCATCGCGACGCGGTCGCCGACGCGGACGGCGACCTTCGAACTACCGTTGTCTCGCGTCGCGCGTCCGTCTCCGTGACGCTCGACCGCGACGACGCTGTCCCGCCAGGACTCGTCTGGCTTTCGATTCACCACCCAATGACCAACCAACTCACCAGCCCCGCAGTCGACCCGCAGTCGAACGAACCGAACTTCAAACAGTGTGCGGTCCGCTTTGTGCATCCCGATGCACCCGCCAAAGCTGACTTTCTCGCGGCGGAGGTGAGCGACTGATGGGTCTCGTCAAGATGACTCGGTGGCGGACGCTCGTCCTCGCCACCGCGGCGTTCAACCTCTCGTTTCTCATCTGGTTCTCGTTCGCCCCGTTCACGGGGCAAATCGCCGCGGAGTTCGGACTCTCGCTCACCGACCTCGGCATTCTCGCCAGCGCCGCCATCTGGTCGGCACCGCCGGGGCGTATTCTCACTGGCTGGCTCTCGGACCGCTTCGGCGCTTCGACGGTGTTCGGCATCGTTCTCGCCTACGTCGGCATATTCAGCATGGCCAGCGCGTTCGCAACCTCGTACGAGGTGTTCTTCGTCGAACGGGTCGTCGTCGCCTCGGCGGGTATCACCTTCGTCGTCGGTATCCAGCACGTCTCCCAGTGGTTCCCCGAGGAGGAACTCGGGACTGCCGAGGGCATCTACGCGGGTATCGGCAATGCCGGTGCCGCGGGGGGTGCGCTCATCCTCCCGCGGGCGTTCGGGAACTGGAGCGGCCCGCTGTTTTCGACCGGGTGGCGCGCGGCGTTCTTCTACACCGGTGTCGTCGCCATCCTGATGGCCATCGTCTACGTCGTTTTCGGACAGGACGCCGCCACGAAAGCCCGTGCAGCGGCCACCAGCGAGTCGGCGACGCTCTCGACGTGGGTCCACACAGCGACCCGCTACGGCGTCGTCGCGCTCGCACTCGGCTACGTGATGAGCTTCGGGCTCGAAATCTCGATGAACGGCTGGCTTCCGACGTACTTCCGCGAAGGATTCGGTTCGAACCTCGTCATCGCCAGCACCTTCGCGGCGACGTTCTCGCTCGCTGCCGGGTTGCTTCGGCCAATCGGCGGCTACGTCTCCGACCGCCTCGTTCGCGACCAGCGCGACATTCTCCCGTTCTTCGCGGGTCGCTACCGGGAGCAGTGGACCGTCCTCTGCATGACGTTCATCGTCGTCTCGATGACCGGACTCACCTTCGCAGGGCAGACTGGAAACGTCCTCCTGACCGTCGCAGCCGGCTTCCTCGTCGGGATGAGTTGCGCGTTCACGGAGGGTGCGATATTCGCGCAAGTCCCTGCCATGTTCCCGAACCGGTCGGGCGCTGCCGCCGGTATCGTGGGCGGAATCGGAACCTTCGGCGGCATCGGATTCCCGCTCGTCTACTCGTTCGCCGCCGCGGAAGGGATGATTCACACGGGCTACGTCATCGTGGCGGCGCTCATGATTCCGATACTCGCGTTGAACGCGTTCATCTCGCGTCCGCATATCGCGAGTCGCGCCCACGTGGACGGCTTCTTCGACGGGAGTCGCTTCGAGTCCAGTCAGAGCGACGACTGAACAATGGCCGAACAGTCCTCCCGCAACCTCGACACGGGCCGCGCTGGCATCATCCTCGCGGGTGGTCGGTCAAGAAGGTTCGACGGCATCGACAAGGCGACTGCACCGGTCGGCGGACGACCGATGATTCACCGTGTTGCGGCATCTCTCGACCCCGCCGTCGACGAACTCGTCGTCAACTGCCGCGCCGACCAACGAGACACGTTTGCCGCCGCACTGTCGGACTTCGATGTCCGGTTCGCGGAGGACTCTCACCCAGACCATGGTCCCGTCTTCGGCCTCAGGACCGCAGTACGAGCTTCGAACGCCGAGTACGCGGCCATCCTCCCGTGCGATATGCCGCTCGTGCCGACCGGCTTTATTTCGCACCTCTTCGGCCGAGTTCAGGGTGGAACGGGCGTGATTCCGTCTGTCTCCGAGACTCCCGTCCCGCTACCCTCGGTCGTTCACTGTCGCGCCGGGGAAGTCGCCTGTACCGAGACGATTCGGGCGGGAAACGACCGACTCAAGGATGTGATGTCCACGCTCGGTGTGAACGTCTTGGACGGGCGCGAAGTGCAGGCACACGCCGGTTTAGACGCGTTCTCCAACGTGAATACTATCGACGACCTGCGCGCACTCTCCTCCCGGCGCTGATTGTGCACTCGCAGAATGGTAATGATTGTCCACGAACTTGGGTTCTGATTGTGAAGAAAAAGAGCCAATACTTGGTCAGAATACAACCTTATATTCGGAATATATGGTTATAAATTGGAAAATATTCTGAAATTGAGGTCATTTGTGTGTTTTGACAACGAATAGTATTATGTATCGTTGTCTGCAGTGTTATCACGTAACATGACTGTGTTCGGAATTAGATGCGCTCGATTAGTGGACGAATGCCCACTGGTGGTCGGCCATGGCGAGTAAGAAGGAACAGTGGAAATCGGACCTCTACGGCGACGCGGTTCGCGACGAACTGGAGGCGTTCGCCGAGGAGGGCTTCGAGTCGATTCCGGAAGACGAGCGTGACAAGTGGTTCACTCGCTTCAAGTTCTGGGGTGTCTTCCAGCAGCGGACGGGTCAGGAGTCGTACTTCATGATGCGGCTGACGAACGCGAACGGCGTTCTCGAACCCGGACAACTCCGGACGATTGCCGAGGTGGCACGCGACTATGCCACCGGCCCCGTCGACAACCCCGAGTTCGGAAACGGGTGGGTGGACTTGACGACGCGCCAGTCGATTCAGCTCCACTGGCTCGAACTCGAAGATATCCCCGAAATCTGGGAGCAACTGGAATCTGTCGGTGTGACCTCACGGTCCGCCGGTGGCGACACGATGCGGCACATCACCGGCTGTCCGGTCGCCGGAAAGGACACCCACGAACTGGTCGAATCGAAACCGCTTCTCGACCGGTTCCAGTCGGAACTCCGCGAGGACGACGCGCTGTCGAACATGCCTCGGAAGTTCAACATCAGCGTCACCGGCTGTCGGGAGGGTTGCGCACAGGACTCGATAAACGACATCGGACTGGAACCCGCCCGGAAAGAGGTCGACGGAGAGGTTATCACGGGCTTCAACGTCCGCGTCGGTGGTGGTCTCGGCTCTCGAAAACCGCGCGTTGCACGCAGCCTCGACGTGTTCGTCGCCGACGAAGAGCGTGCTTACGAGGTGGTTCGCGGATTCGTCGAACTCTACCACGACCACGGGAACCGGGACGTTCGCGCCCGCGCCCGCAGTCGATTCTTCGTCGACGACTGGGGAACGGAAAAGATACGCGACCGACTCGAATCGGAGTACCTCGACTTCGAACTCCAGTCGGCGGGTGAGGACATCCGCGACGAGTACACCTACAATGCGGGTCGGCCGCAGTCGGCGGGCAAGTCCGACCACGTCGGCGTTCACGAGCAATCTGACGGTCGGTATTACGTTGGACTCAGCGTCGCGGTCGGCCGACTTACTGCGGCGGACGCGCTCGAACTAGCCGACCTCGCCGATAAGTACGGTTCTGGCGAGATACGACTCACTCGCCGACAGAATCCAATCGTGATGGACGTTCCGGCAGGTGCTCTCGACGACTTGCTTGCCGAACCGCTCCTCTCGAAGCACACGCCGGAGCCGAACCCGTTCCAGCGCGGGACCGTCGCCTGTACCGGGACGGAGTTCTGTTCACTCGCGCTCACCGAGACGAAGGCGCGGACGGCCCGGATGCTTCGCTGGCTCAGAGACAATGTCGAGGTTCCCGACGACGTTCACCAGTTGAAGATTCACTATTCGGGCTGTACCGCCGACTGTGGACAGGCGAACACGGCCGATATCGGCCTGTTCGGGATGCGCGCGCAGAAAGACGGCGAGATGGTCGAGGCGATGGATATCGGCATCGGCGGCGGTATCGGTGACGAACCTTCCTTCGTCGAGTGGATTCACCAGCGCGTTACCGTGGACAAGGTGCCCTGACCCGTAAATCCGTTAGTCCTTGCGCTCGCCCCCCTCCACATCACCCGACTGACGCACCGTCATTTGTTCTAACTCCAATGGCC
>NZ_JBZRPK010000465.1:0-5145 GCF_058382125.1 Haloferax sp. s1 | reverse complement strand
TCGGAATAACCGGGGAGCGAGCTCCGGTGTCAATCCGTGAAACTCTAATTCGAGGGCAGGAGACCTAACTACAATGTATATTATCATCATCGGTGCCGGAGATATCGGAACACCACTCATCGATATTGCGACGCGATCTGGAAACGAGGTTGTCGTCATCGAGCGTGATGAAATACGTGCGAATCAGGCCGCGGACCAGTTTGACTGTTTGGTCCTGAACGCCGACGCCACGATGAAAGACACATTAGAAGATGCTGGTGCAGCGCAGGCCGATGCACTCATCTCGACGACGGACCAGGACGCAACGAACGTGATGACTTGTCTGCTCGCAAAAGAATTCGAGATTCCTGCGATTCTCTCTGTCGTCCACAACCCGGAGCATATGGGGTTATTCAAACAGATCGGCGTAAACACCATGGAGAATCCACAGGAGCTCATCGCCGAGTATCTGTATCGAGCCGTATCACGCCCAGCGATTGTGGATTATATGCGCATTGGTGAGAAGGCAGAGGTCTTCGAAATCACAGTCACCAACGGGGCACCAATCGCAGGTAAAACGCTCCAAGAAGCCACACAGGCAGGACTCCTCACTGACGAGATGCTCGTCGTTGCAATCGAGCGCGAAGGGAACGATCATCCGATTACTCCCCGTGGCAACACAACCATCAACGAAGGCGATCTGTTGACAGTTTACTCTGGTGTCGGCGCTGACCCGGAGATCACCGATATCTTTGGGCACTATGAAGACCACGCTTAGTAGACAGACAATGTTAAATTTCGGGACAATCTCGGTAGCTCTGATCGCTAGCACAGGGAACGAATGAACGGGTCCATTGCAACTGTTGGCCGAGATATCGGTCGCATCCTGGAGGCGCTTGGCGGGCTAATGCTGGTCTCGCTTGTCGTACCCATCGTCTGGGGAGAGTACTACGCGCTCCCGGCACTGCTGGTCTCCGCTGTCATTCCATTGGGCATTGGCTGGTTGCTCTCTCGACGATTCAGAGACGCTGAAGCCCCAGGTCGGTTCCATGGCATGATCGTTGCCGCATCGGGATGGTTTTCCGTCGGCATATTCGGTTCGCTACCGTTCCTGTTGATCGCGTGGAGCGTTCAGCTCGGCGTACCGGGAATCACAACACCCGCACAGACAGCGACGCTCGCAGCGTTCACCGAACCGCTCAACGCTGTCTTCGAGAGCATGAGCGGGTTCACCGGCACGGGACTCACGATGACCGACAACGAGGAAGTCCTGCCACGTACGCTCCAGTGGTGGCGAACGTTCACTGAGTGGGTCGGTGGAGTCGGTGTCATCGTCCTCACGACGGCGATTCTCTCACGACCTGGGAGCGGATCGCTGACGCTCTACGAGAGCGAAGCGCGCTCCGAGAAGATCCACCCGAGTATCGTTTCGACTGTCCGCACGATCTGGTGGATTTTTATCCTGTTTACCTTCGTCTCGATTCTCGCGCTGTGGCTCGCAGGGATGCCGATTTGGGGGGCAATCAATCACGGTATGACTGGACTCGCAACCGGTGGGTTCTCGATTACGGACAACTCGATTGCCACCTACGACAGTGTCGCAATCGACTTCGTGTTGATTCCCGTTATGCTCTTGGGAAGCATCGCATTCCCAGTACACTATCTCATCTTGCAGGGTGACCTCCGAAACTTCTACTCGGATCTCCAGACGCGGTGGGTGTTCGGTTATATGGGTATCGGGTCCGCCCTCCTATGGGGGCTCCTGTACTACGCTGGCCCCTATGAGACGCCCTTCGCTGCCTTGCGCTACGGTCTGTTCCAGTTCGTCTCGGCTGCCACCTGTACTGGGTTCCAGACGGCTGTCGATTCGACCAACGTCGCACTTGGTCGGTGGCCATCGTACGCTCAGTTGACTGTCGCGTTCGGGATGTTCGTCGGTGGCGCGGCTGGATCCACGGCAGGTGGTATCAAACTCATTCGTGGACTGACGCT
Organism: Haloferax sp. s1; assembly: GCF_058382125.1. Classification (NCBI taxonomy): domain Archaea; kingdom Methanobacteriati; phylum Methanobacteriota; class Halobacteria; order Halobacteriales; family Haloferacaceae; genus Haloferax; species Haloferax sp. s1. The sequence goes on along the minus strand of NZ_JBZRPK010000465.1, from coordinate 3,174 downwards.
CGCGAAGGGAATTCGGTATCAGATCGCGGATGTCTTCTATCCTGAGACCGCAATCAGACGGCTGGAAATCAATGGTCGACGACTGAATGAGGAAGAAGCAAGCCGCGAATTCATGGAAGCGGCGATTATCTTCGTTCTCTGGATTACATTCCTGGTCGCCGGTGCCTTCGTATTGCTTCTCACGCTTCCGTCTGGAGAATATTCACTCGCCAACGTCGTGTTCGAGGTGGCCAGCGCTCAGGGGAACGTGGGTCTCTCGTCAGGAATTACGGGTCCTGAATCACTCCCGGCAATTGGGAAGATCACGTTTCTCTTCAATATGTGGATCGGCCGACTCGAAATCATTCCCGTACTCGTGATGCTTCGGACGGTCTTCAAGCGTGGAGGACTCTACCAATGAAACTGCGTGACCTTCCGGTCATTTCCACTGTGTTCGAAGCTGGTGCCGATGATCGTATTTTCGACTCGCTGCTGTTGGTTGGACCCCTGGTTATTGGTCTCGTCATCGTACTGAACCGCTCCATCATCACTGAAGCGCTTGCGGGAGCATATATCATCACATTCATCAGTTATGTCCTCTATCGCGGAATCCAATATGAGTGACTACTCTCGTGGTCAATCCCACCAGTTACTCTAACATAGTGTCAGTTGGTTTAGATAAACGGCCGGGAGCGGGTGGCCCGTGGCTTTTCTAATTCCCTCAGCTTATTCCGTTAGCACTCCACGCGAAGCGATTCTCCGAGTGTTACCAGGGTCTTGTCGTGATTGTAGCCGTGTGGGCACCTCTCAGAATACCCGCTGCTATCCGAATAAGCGCTGGTGCTGCTGTCCAATACATTCAATACATCTTAGTACATCTAATATACTATGCCCATCAGCGCGGATCGCTTCGAGACCATTGACGACGGCAATGAAAACCCAAAACCGGGGACGAACGCCTACAAGCTCCTCTCGTTCTTAGCTCAGAATGCTGACCAAGCGTTCACCCAAAGCGAGATCGCCGAGCGGACGTCCGTCAAGCCCGGCTCGGTTGGTCCGACTCTCGTCAGGCTCAGAGAACGAGGTCGTGTCGAGCACCGGGGGACATACTGGCGCGTGAGTGACCACGTCTTGAGCCTTGACGCTGCAGCTAACCATGCTGCTGCTACAGCAGCGAGCCGTGAAGAAGAACCATTCGACTACGACGAGTGGCAAGAACACGCCGTTGACCCGCGACAACAGCGTGACTGACACCAACCGCTTCCAGAAGGGCGACGTATTCTGGGCACCGGATCCATTTTGACGCGGGTCAAATCCACGCCTCTGGATCGTTCTTGCTGCAGACTCGCTCCCGTATCCTGGCGAGGAGTATCTGTGTGCAGCTCTCACAACCAGTAATCTCCCGCGAAACTTCGAAGTTGGAGATGATTGGGTGAGTGGCAAAGACCCGACCAAGACCTTGTATTGTTCTCCATGAGTCGTCGCTACAATCAAACATGACGCCGTTGTCAATCCACAGGGACAAGTGACCGAGTCATTCGTCGACGAAATGATTGCAGAGTGCAAGCAGTATCTCGGCCCCCAGTAGTCTGGACACTCTAGTGCTTGTCTCACCACTGCTTCGAGTCCTCACACAATATAGTCAATAAGGAAACATGTGGTGAACATTTTCAACAATCAAACGGTGTTCATACATTAAAATTGGTGCGAATCCTGAATTCATTAGTATTGTGAATGATGCACTATATAAACAAGAATATAATGCCTTCTGCGAGTTATGAGTGCAGGCGACTTTACGTTGAAGATATGAGATCGCTTTTTGAGCTGGCTTCGTCCGACAGGGTCAACACTCCCTCCTAATCGAAAGGCTGTAGTCCGATACTTGTGAAAGTCACCGAGAAACACGACATCTGAAAAAGTCTTTTACAGAGTCAAGTGAAAACACAGTCACTGGATCTGCACTATTCGCTCCAAACAATTTGAGATCATGAGTTTACACTACCCTAATATATTGTGGTATAAGAACAAGATTTCTCACTATCGGCTTTGACAGCGGCCTCGTTGATAGCACTGCTTCGGTGTCCACTAACGTGGGTTGCAACCAATATCAGATGGCCTAGATATCTATTACCAAACAAGCTATTGAAGGCGTTCAACGCCGAACTAGATCGCGAACGCACTAACAGGTATCCTCAGAACGCTTCGTGTTCTGATGGTTGCATACAAGCAGATCTCACGTAAACCGTACCATACATTTACGCTCCCAAATTTCTAAACCCACCACAACACACTCGTTAAGAGACCTACGAGCGTCACGACCAATTTCTCTCAACGACCTAATCTTCCGGAAATAGCGTAACTAGACAGTACTCAGCACACAGCCCGGATAATAAAATACGTATGACACTGCTTAAGATAGACGAAATGAGTGGTGGTCGCCTAAACTACTGAAGTGCGGCTTGTTGCTCCTGGGTTACGATTCGGTTGAGTGTCCGAGTCATTTCGTTCTGCACGATCATGTACGCTTCGTCGACACCCATCCCCGGCCTAGCGAGCAGTTGAATCGGCTGAGTGGCGAGGGCGACGTGCGTGCAGACGCGTGCGGAGACATCGGTTTCCGCACAACTACCTCCGAGATATGCATCCGTACCCGTCCCCTCGCAGTATTGGACCGCAGCAATACTCTCTGTGAGTTCACCGAGATCAGGCGTCTTGATCTGTACAACATCCACTGCGCCGGCATCAACGAACGCGATGATATCGTCATAGGTGTTACACCACTCGTCCGCGACGATCGAAACTGGAACGGCTGCATCGGCGAGTCCATCTCGGAGCGCCCCAAGCACGGTGATCTGTTCGTCTCTAGAGTCGGCTTCGATCGGACTTTCCACCTGAAGTGTGTACGGTGCTGCGGCTTCCTGGAGCGCAGCGAAGTACTCGACCACCTCGGGACGACCGTACGGCGGACCAAATATCTCTCCGATAGTTCCGTATACGTCTACGTGAAACACCGGCTCATATCCGGGTGCACCGAGTTCCGCCACCCGATCACTCAACCACGACAGATACTGCAAAAGCCGCTCACCATCGCGTCCTGTCTTCTCAACCGAGTTGAAGAGGCCATGTGGCAGTACCGGGACACCTTTGAGAATCATCTTCTCCGCATTTCGACGCCGGCTGTCCCCCGTCTGTGCG